>NZ_JBFRCY010000264.1:0-6723 GCF_052113305.1 Terriglobus sp. YAF25 | reverse complement strand
AGGAAGAACTGGCCAAGAGCAATATCCCAATGAGACTTCCTTGCTGACGGCAAGAGTTAAAAGTTGAAAGTTAAAAGTTGAAGCGTTAAGGCATGGGAGAGGTTGAGTGTTTGCCCGCTTCAAGCAAAAGACGAGAAGCAGATCCCTCCGCTTACGCTGCGGGATGACAAAAGATTTGAGAAAGATTCAACGTTAGAAAGGTTGTCGTGACGTGCTGATTCCATCCATTGACCTGATGAACGGAAAGATTGTGCAGCTTCGCCAGGGAGCGGAGCTGAAGCTGAGCTTCGATGACTTCGATTACTGGATCAATCGCTTCAGCAAGTATCCGCTGGTGCAGTTGATCGATCTCGATGCCGCTATGCGCAAAGGCGACAACCGCGCGCTCATTCACGACATCGCGAAGCGTCTGCCGGTGCAGGTGGGCGGCGGCATCCGTACCGCCGACGATGCCCGCGCGCTGCTCGACAGCGGAGCCAAGCGTGTGATCTTTGGCAGCTCGCTCTTCAACACCGAGCCTGACGCCAAGCCCGACCAGCTGATCCGCAAGGACTTCGCCGCCTCGCTGCAGAAGGAAGTTGGCGAAGAGAATCTGGTCTTCTCCGTCGATACCAAGAACGGGAAGGTTGCGGTGCGCGGATGGCAGGCCAACGTCGACCTGACTCCGGAAGAGGCCATCACCTGGCTGGAGCCGTACTGCACCGCCTTCCTCTACACCCATGTCGATACCGAAGGCACCATGCAGGGCTTCCCCATCGACACCGCCGCCATTCTGCGCGCCACGACGACGAAGCAGCTGATCGTCGCCGGCGGTATCCGCTCGAAGCAGGAGGTCGATGATCTCGATGCCTTCGGTGTGGACGCAGTGGTCGGTATGGCCGTCTACTCGGGAGCGATGGACGCCTGAGACTCGCGGTGGACCGGCACGCCGGTCTATGATCGAGACACGGTTGTGTCATGAAGAAGCTCTACTCCAGCGTCTTTCAGACTCCGCTCGGACTGATGATCGCGATGGCCGAAGACAACGGCCTCGTGTTGCTGGAGTTCTACGACCGGCCTGCTTTGCCCACCGAAGAGCATGAGTTGCAGAAGCGCTACGGCTACACCATTCTGCCTGGGCGGACACCGCATCACGATGCCATTGAGCGTGAGATAGCGGAGTACTTCGCCTGCACTCTGCAGGAGTTCACCGTCCCTCTGATTACGCCGGGCACTAGCTTTCAGCTTCGTGTGTGGAATGCTCTGCGGCAGGTTCCCTACGGTACAACCGCGAGCTACGGCGAGCTTGCAATCGCTGCCGGTACAACCATTGGCGCCTCGCGCGCGATCGGCGCGGCCAACGGACAGAACCGCCTGGCGGTGGTGATTCCGTGCCATCGGGTGATTGGCGCCGATGGATCGCTTACCGGATACGGCGGCGGGAAGCATCGCAAGGAGGCGCTGTTGAGGCTGGAGCGTGCGACCAGCTTCGATGGTCCTCCGGCAGAACAGGCATCGTTGTTTCCGGAGTAGCGGAAACAAAAGTTGAAAGTTGAAAGTTAAAAGTTGAAGCGTTAAGGCATGGGTGACTTTGAGCGCTTTGCCCCTTCGAACAAAAAGCAGAAGCGATCCCTACGGGATGACGAGCAAAAACGCGGTCGTTCCTAATCCTTCGCAGCTTCGTCGATGGCGTAGTAACCGCGGCGGGCCTGGATCTTCAACCCTTTGCCACAGTCGATCTCCTGCTTGCGGAAGGTGCCGTCGAGCTTCAGGTTGCTAGGCGTATAGCTCATCAGGTATTGCGTACGGAGCTCGTCGCTGATCTGCGTGAAGGCGTCCTTCAACTTTTTGCCGTTGGAGCCGACATCGATCATGCGGCCGCCACTCTCTTCCGCCAGCTTCTTCATGTAGCCGCCGCCACCGCCGCCAAACGCAATGCCGCCGTTGGCGTAGAAGCTGCGGTCTTCCACCAGGATGACGTAGACGATGGCATTGGCCTTCTGTGCTGTCTCAATGGAGGACTTCAGCGTCTCCTGACTGCCCTGGTCGACGCCGTCGGTCAGCATGACGATCACCTTGCGGCCTGCTTCGGGACGCAGCTTATCGTGCGCTGCCAGATATACCGCGTCATAGAGCAGCGTGCCGCGCGGGTTGCTGGTCGGTACCGGGCCGCCGCCGATGCCGGGGATACCGCCGGAGGAGGACGAAGTGTTGATACGGGCTTTGCGGATCTGACGGTCAAGCTCGCGTTGATTGTTGGTGTAGTCCGCCAGCAGGTCGACATTCACATCGAAGGTGATGAGGAAGGCCTCGTCCTTCGGCGTGAGGACATCTTTCAGAAACTCCGCGCCGGCGTCCTGCTCCATCGGCAGCATGCGCTCCATGCTGCCCGAGGTATCGAGCAGGATACCGATCGTCAGCGGAAGGCTCTTTTCCGTGGTGAAGTTCTTGATGGTCTGCGGGTTGCCGTCTTCGCGAACGGTGCAAGCGTCCTTGGTCAGGTCGGTCACGAATCCGCTCTTATCCCGGACGGAGAAGTAGGTGTTGACCAGGTTGACGTTCACCCGAAGAGTGGGCTGGGCGTCAGTGACCTCCTGTGCCGCGTTCGGGGCAGAGCTCATGGGTGGAGCGCCGCCGGGGGACGGGGCCTCCTGGGCGAGCGCCGCGGCGCACGCCAGGCTTAACACTGCTGCAACACACCACTTCGTTCGCTGCATATCATCCTTTTAGACGCCGTTTCCGCCCATTGGTGCACGTTAGGGCGCGTCATCAAACTCCTGACGCCGCAACCCAAAGGACCGGGGCAGGACTTTTGATGACATGCCCCAGCAACCCCAACCATACTCCAGCGTCAAAAACTATAGAAAGCGGTGACTCTGAATCACCGCGCTGGTAGTCTTCTATAGGTAGGAAAGCGAGGCAAGATCTAGTGAAACTGGGACTTATGGCGGGCGTCATGGCAGTTGCCCTGGCGGGGCAACAGTCGACGCAGCAATCGGCACAGCAGCAGGCCATCCCGGACGCTCCTTCGGCCGCGCCCTCACCGATCTTTTCGGGCATTGCGCCCGGCAAAGGTACGGTGCCCGACGCTCCCAAGCCGGCGAACGAAAACCAGATTCCGCAGGCGGCAAAGCCAGCTGTTCCGGACGACAACCCAGGCCCCCCGCCGGATCTTCCGGCGCCGGGTGAGGCTCCGCAGTACGTTCTGCGTACGAACGTCAACTTCGTGCAGGTGCCCTTTACCGTCAAAGACAAAAAGGGAAATCTGGTCTACGGCCTGACCTGGCGCGACGTACGCGTCTATGAAAACAATCTTCGTCAGGACCCGAAGCTCTTTACCGTGGATCCCTTTCCGCTCTCCATCGCCCTGGTCATCGACCAGAGCCTGCCCTACAACGTCATGGAGAAGGTGAACGCATCGCTCGGAGCTCTGCCGGGTGCCTTTACCCCCCAGGACGAGGTGGCGGTCTTTACCTATAACAACGGAACCAAGAAACAGACGGACTTTACCGGATCACAGTCGGCTCGCCTGCCCGCGATTCTGGAACGGTCGAAGTCAAAGGGCCGCGAGGTCGATCTCTACGACAACAGCGGTCCGCTGGCTCAGACCACGACCATCAATGGCCGCCAGTTCGATCCCAATACCTCACCCCGGCGCAACCAGCAGGGCATGACGCTGACCATTCCGAAGGAACAGCACACCCTGAACGACGCGATCTTCGCCGCGGCGCAGGAGCTTTCTACACGTCCGAAAGACCGTCACCGGGTAATTTATGTCATTACTGACGGCAAGGAGTATGGCTCCAACGCCAAGTTCACCGAGGTTCGCCGCTATCTGCAGACTAACCAGATCTCGGTCTGGGGCACGCTGGTAGGCGACTCGGCCGCCTGGGGCCTGGGATGGGTGGAGAAGTTCCACATGCCGCTGATGATGCAGGACAACATCCTACCCAAGTACGTCAATGCCACCGGCGGAACGATGTATTCCGAGTGGAGGCAGCGCGCCATCGAAGACAGCTTTGCCGAGATCGGCCGCACCATGCGCGCCCAATACACCATTGGCTATTACAGCAAGAACTTTATCGATGGAAAGTACCGTTCCATCGATGTGCGTGTGATGCGTCCGAACCTGACCGTCACCGCGAAGGAAGGTTACATTCCGAGCCTCCGCGATGCCCGGGAGAACATCCCGACCCGCGTTCGATAACACCAAAAGGCTCAGTTCCCGGCCACACAATTGGCCATGGGAACTGAGCCTTTTTGTTTGCAGCAACTTACGCACCTCAAGACGGTGCTGCCGCATCAGTATCACTGACGACCCAAATGCAAGCTCTCCTTCACTCGAATGCCATCTTCGGTCTGCTGGCCGCCATCTTCTGGGGTGGCGGAGATTTCTGCGGCGGCCTGGCGTCGAAGCACTCCGGTGGAACGGTGCCCGCAGCCCTGCGGGTGGTGTTGCTGTCGCACACCATCTCCATGACGGCAGTCTGTTTGATCGCCTGGTCCCTGGGCGACCCGATCCCGGGCAGGATGGCCATTCTTTGGGGACTTGTCGCGGGTATAGCCAACGGCTTGGCGTTGGCGGTCTTTTACGTCTCGCTCTCAGGCGGAGCGATGGGCGCTGCGGCCGCGATCAGCGGCTTGCTGGCTGCGGCACTGCCGGCGGTGATTTCGGCCTTTACCGAGGGATCGTCGGGCTGGCGACGCTATCTGGGTTTTCTGCTGGCAGCAGTGGCGATCTGGTTCATTGCCGGAGCGGAAGGCGAACACGAGCTGGCAGAGGCGGCGCATGCCCATGCCAAGCGGTCGACTTGGCTGGCGCTGGCGGCCGGCCTGGGCTTCGGCATCTTTTTTACGGCAATCAAGTGGGCTGGCGAGGGAAGCAAAGGAGTTCTGCTGCCGATGGCCACCACCCGTGTGGGATCGCTGGCAACCTGCGCCATCACCCTTGCCCTGATCAGCGCCGCCGGTCGCCGGAAGGGCGCACCGGCGGGCGAGTTTTCGCTGTCGCGGAAGTCGGTTTACTGGGTACTGGCCGGGTGCGTTGTCGATACCTCCGGCAACCTGTTCTATATCGCGGCAACGCAGGCGGGGCGGCTGGATGTGGCAGCCGTGCTGGGGTCACTCTACCCGGCGTCCACCATCATTCTGGCCAGCCGAATTCTGAAAGAACGCACCACGGCGCGGCAGAATTTCGGCTTCGCACTTGCGGTAGCCGCGGCAGTGCTGATTACGCTGAGACAGCGACGCGTATCAACCTCCCGTGGTTGACGCTCTACACCTTTTCCATCGAGAACAACCTCCGCCGGCCGAAGTCGGAGGTCAACTTCCTGATGAAGCTGCTGAAGAGCTATCTGGTCTCGAATTTGAAGCGGATGAACGACAACAACGTCCGCATGAACTACATCGGCCGCCTGACCGAGCTTCCTGCCGAAGTGCAGGAGAGCATGCAGTGGGCGCAGGAACAGACAGCGAAGAATACCGGCACCACGCTGACCCTGGCGCTGAACTACGGCTCGCGTTCAGAGATCGTGGATAGCTGCCGCGCCATTCTGCGTGAGGCGATCGCCGCCGGCAAGACTGGCGAAGAGCTGCTCAACGCCATCAATGAAGAGACGATCGGACCGCGGCTGTACACCGGCCAGATGCCTGACCCGGATCTGCTGGTACGCACCTCAGGCGAGATGCGCATCTCGAACTTCCTGCTGTGGCAGATCGCCTACTCTGAGATCTTCGTGACACCACGCCTATGGCCTGACTTCCGCGGAGCGCATCTGCTGGAAGCCATCGCTGCCTATCAGGGACGCGAGCGCCGCTATGGTGGCCTGGGCGATTCCACGACTGATGAAGAAACGCTTGAGGGCACAGCAGCTGAAGCCGAAGCACTTGTTAAATAGTTGAATGGTTGAATTGTTGAATGGTGTGAAGCTGACGCCGTGCGCTGGGCTTTTACTATTCAACGATTCAACTATTCAACCAGCTTTTCTTGCTCCTTACGCCCCGCACCTAGTACCTTCCCTTTAGCACTCATGCAACGGATTCTTACCGCCACAGTTTTAATTCTCGCCGTCGCGGCTTTGCTGTGGTTCGGCAATCACTATCCATGGCTTCTGCTGTTGGCGGGATCACTGGTCGCATTGCTTGCGGGGTTTGAGTACACCAGCCTGGTCAATCTCTCCGGAGCGAAGATTCCCTACTGGTGGACCGGCGTCGCCATCCTCACCTTCTTCGCGGCGACGTTCTTCAGACCCGACCTGCAGTTGCCGGTGCTGACACTACTGGCGTTTTCGCTCTTCGTGATCTCGCTGTTTGCTGAGCCTACGGCGCGTGTATTGAAAGACGCTGCTGCCGGAGCGTTTGGCCTGCTATACATTGCCTGGCCGCTCTCGCTGCTGTATCTGCTGGCCTCCCAGTCGACCGGGCTGCTGATCTTCCTCTTCGTCTGCGTGTGGTCTGGCGATATCGCTGCTCTGTATATCGGGCGGGCGATCGGCGGAAAGAAACTGGCGCCGTCGATCTCACCAGGCAAGACATGGTCGGGATCGATCGCTTCGGTCGTTGCGTCCGTTCTGCTGGGGCTGTTGCTTACGTGGTTCGGACAGTGGCTTGCGGCGCATGGGCAGTCGATTCTGGATGTCGGTCTGAGCCTGCTGCAGGTACCGGTCTTCGCGGCGCTGATCAATGTCGCGGCACAGATCGGCGACCTGTTGGAGTCAGCCATCAAACGCGGTGCCGGTGTAAAAG
>NZ_JBFRCY010000263.1:0-9085 GCF_052113305.1 Terriglobus sp. YAF25 | reverse complement strand
GTGCATTCTCATGGGCTCTACCTTCAACCCGTCGAGACTCGCGATCCTTGCACCTGCCATAGCAGGTGAAGGAAAAGCACACGCCATTGAGGCTGAGGTGCTTGCGATGTTCGATCTGCACCACGCGGCACTCTTGCGCTACGCGGTTTCATTCGGCATCGCTGTGCAGGATGGGGAAGATGTAGTGCAGGAGACCTTCCTCGCTCTTTTCCGGCATCTGCTTGAAGAGAAGCCACAGGATAACCTTCGTAGCTGGCTCTTTCGCGTGACCCACAATCTGGCCTTGAAACGCCGTGGAGCGCACCGCCGCGAAGTGTCTGAAGCGGAGAGCGTTTCTCTTGAGTGCACCGATCCTACTCCCGGGCCGGAAGAGACGTTGCTCTTCAGCGAACGCAAGCTCCATTTGAGCCGAGTGCTGCAGGCAATGCCTGCGACCGACCGTGCCTGCCTGCAGCTTCGCGCTGAAGGCTTGCGATATCGTGAGATCGCCGAAGTGGTTGGGATCTCTCTCGGTTCGGTTGCGGCAGCGGTAGCGCGTTCGATTGAGCGTCTCGAACGATCGGAGGTGAGCCGTGGGCGATAACGTGCACCTTTCGCGGGAAGACCTCTTGCTGTTACAGGATGGAGAGTTGTCTGTTGCCGAGACGGCAGCCGCCGAGCTTCATCTCTCTGAGTGTGAGATCTGCCGTGCACTGAAGCTCAGAACGGAACAGACTTTCGCCGCAGCTGTGGCAACGATTGCCATCGAAACTTCGAAGATGCCGGACGACCTGCGCGACACATTGCACCATCGTATTGTGTTGGCAAGGCGGCGGCCATGGACGATTGGCTTCGCCAGTGCGGCGGCGGGTTTATTGGTGGCTGCTGGRCTTGGAATATCGCTGCATCGGAATCACCAGACAATTGTGCTTTACCTGGAAGATCGTCCCGTGCCGAATCCGCAACTGACGCCGGGCGCCGTTCGGATCATGGCTCTTGGCGAGGTGTGCGGCGAGAGAGACGACGATCTCGACCCAGCAGTTCCGGCAGCAACGCAGCAGGCTGTCTTTGCCGAGTACCACGTACCGCAGCAGCAGCGTAGCAAGGAGTTCCAGGTGGACTACCTGATCAGTCCACAGCTCGGCGGAACAGCAGAGATCCGGAACCTGTGGCCACAGCCCTACAGCACGATGTGGAACGCGCAGGCCAAGGACATGCTCGAGCGCAGACTGCACGGGATGGTTTGCAACGGGACAATGACACTGGAGCAGGCTCAGCATGATCTGGCAGGTGACTGGATCGAGAGCTACAAGCTGGAGTTTAAAACGCAAGCCCCGCTTCGCGTGGAAGCAGGGCTCGAACGTCCTTTGTTACCGTAACAATTTTAGGGCAGGGCCACCAGACCCCATGGGCCGCCTTTGGCTTTTGCCTTCTTCGTAACGGTGAAGCTTGCCAGATCGACAAACGAGACATCATTTGACGGTCCGTTAGCGGTGAAGAGCGTCTTGCCATCCGGTGAAAGTGTCATACCCCAGGGACGAGCGCCCACCTCAACCGAACCGGCAATCTTGTTGTCCTTCGTGCCGATCGCAAAGACCTGCTTGCCGCGGCCGGTGCTGACGTAGAGCTTCGATGCGTCGGGCGAGAGCAGAACATACATCGGCTTGATGACACCGGCCTGGCCCAGGGTGATGGTCTTGGTCATCTTGTGTGACTTCACATCGACGACGACCACGTTGCCATCATTCTCGGCATTGACATAAGCGGTCTTGCCATCAGGCATGAAGGCTACGTTGCGCGGACGATGACCGACCTTGATGGTGGCCGTGATCTTGCCCTTCTCCGTATCCAGAACAGAGATCTCGCCCGTTCCTTCTGAGGTTACCCAGACCTCCTTGCCATCAGGACTGACACGAACGCCCTCAGGCTCGCTGCCAATCTTGAACGACTTTTCAACCGTGCCGGAGTCGACATCAATGATGCTTACCGACGAGATATCCTCGTTCGAGATAAAGAGCTTCTTACCGTCTTTGCTAAGGTCGAAGTTCTCAGGGTCCGAACCTCCGGGAATGGTGCGAACGATCTTACGTGCCGCGAGATCGAAGACTGCGATGCCGTCGGCAGAGTGGTCTGGTGGGGGCAACGTGCTCTCGTCCACGCCGGGGCCGGCAATCGGCGTTCCACTGAGTGCAATGTAGAGCTGCTTGCCATCGGCCGAGGCATGGATGCCGCGCGGCCGCTTGCCTAGATGCACATTGGCAACGGTCTGCGCCGTGCCGATGTCGATGATGGTCAGGTCGCCGGAGACCTCGTTTGTGGCATACACGCGCGGTCCGGTCGGCTCCGGTCCGGGCTTGTTCTCCGCGGAAGGCGTAGGTGCGCTCGACTTGCAGCCGAGAGCCGCAAGAGCAAGGCAGGTGGTGGCAACAAAAGGCAGGGCAAGCTTCCGCATGATTCTGACTATTCTCCCTTGTAGGTGAAGTTGGCCGGAGTATCGCTCTTCGAAGAGACGCTTACGGTCTGCTCCTGGACGCCAAGTTTTTCATGCCATACGCCCAGCGTGTAGGTCCCGGGCGGCAGGTTTTCGATCTTGAAGGTGCCGTCATCCTTCGAGACGGCGAAATACGGATTGTCAGTGACGCCAATAAACGAGTGCATCCAGTCATGGATATTGCACTTCACCGGCACCATGATCTCCGGCTTGGTGAACTTACGCTGCAGCGGAGCATCTCCAGGGCCCATGCTGTGGTTCCATTCGCGGTTGATCTGGGCCACCGGATGAATGTTGTGCGTCACAGGGTCAGAGTTGGTGATGATGAGCTGCTGGCCGACCATGACGCCCAGCACATGCGGCCGGAACCAGCAGCCGGACTGGTCCAGCGTCACAGTTGTGGTGGGAACCTCGAAGACTTTTCCTTCCAGACCCTTCCTGATGTAGACGAAAGCGTTGGCCAGGTCGCCCTTGCTATCGACGACGAGCGACTCATCATAGGCCTTACCCTTATGAGCTTTGACGCAGGTGGGATCCTGGCTGATATCGATCAGCTTCGGCGTTGGACGTTTGCCGGTGTACTTCAGCGTGCCGGAGATGGAGCCGGCGGTCGCAGCGTCCACATGATAGAAGACCGGAGCAGACGAGGTTTCCGTCGTCACGACCGGTTCGGTGGGCTTCGACTTACAGCCGGCGAGAGACGCGGCAATCAGGACCAGGGCGAAGGATGGCTTCAGTCGCATATCACCGTCACTTTACTACCTGCGATGACTACTTTGCAGGCGGGCCCGAATTTGGCGGCAGGTCTCCGGTAAGCGCATTGAGGAATTCGACCAGGTCGCGGCGGTCCTGAGGGCTGAGGTGAATCTTCCTGATTTCAGGATCGAGATAAGGATTGGAGTTGCCCTGTCCGGCGTAGAAATCCACCACCGCAGCCAGAGTCTTGATGCTGCCATCGTGCATATAAGGCGCGGTCTGTGCGATGTTGCGCAGTGTCGGTGTCTTGAATGCGCCCTTGTCCGTCTCGACTTTGGTCTCGTGGTAACGGCCGATGTCCGTGAAGTCTCCGTCGCCGCTTACACCCTGGCCGATGTTGTGAAACTTGCCGTCGGGGGATATTCAGCGTCGTCTTTCAGCTTGTCGAGAAAGATTTCGTGTTTGGCGTTATTCATCTCGACAGGATTGGCGATGGGCCCTACCGATTGCTGTTCAAGCGAGATCGCACGTCCATCCCAGAACTGAAAGGGCATATATGCGGAATTAAGCAGAGTGGGAGCGTTACGAACACCAAGCTGATCGTTCACCCCCTTCGAGAGCCGCAGGCCGTCAGTGAAATAGAACTTCGGATCGTGGCAATGCGCGCAAGCCAGGGAGTTGTCGCTGGAGAGGCGCCTGTCATAGAAGAGCCGCCGTCCCAGGTCGACGGAGTCTGCCGTGACCGGATTGTCTGCAGGGACAGGAACCGGTGGAAGACCGAGCGGCGCTTTGATCGCGATGGGTTTGCCGACCGGGTTGTCCTGTGTCGTGGACCGGCATCCCGCAAGCAGCAAAGGCAGGATGGCGAGACAGGTAAGCGTGCGTGGTGACGGCATATCGAATGCTAGAGCATTTYYCCTGTAGGTGTAGTGCGGGGCTTGTGCATCTATGGGCGTTTTCCTTAATGAAAACGCCGCCGCACGCTTCTCCCGGGATACCCAGCAACAGGAAAAATGCTCTAACGGTTATGGGACGTATCAGGCTCTGTTTGGGTTCCAAGCTGGCCGATCATCGAAACGGCAGGAAAAATCGAAGCGTTTTCAGAAGTCCTTGACATTGGCTTCTCAGCATCGATACTATCCTCGCGGCAATGAGACGTCTCACGGTGCCGCTCAATTCTCCGCCTAAATACCCTCATCTGCTGCGTTTCCCGCAGCGTCGGGCAAAGGTGGGTGAGCGTTATAGTGTTCACGTCCTCAAACAACCGGATCCACTGGTTTCTGCCTGTCATGGGTGGGGCAGCCAGTTCTCCGCAACATAAGAAGGAAGATGTCACATGGTGAATCGCTCTATCGTCCAGGACGCTATCAATGCCGGTGAGGGCATCCTCCGGCTGGCTCCCTGCTGGGTCCCCCGTTCGTTTATGATCCCCGGCCGCCGTCTGCGGCTGCATCCGGACGATCTCTATGCTTTTGGCGCCAACCGTGGCGGCATCAACGAACGCTGGTTTTCGTCCACGACCAAGGCTTCGAACGGCCCGCTGACCACTGAGGACGAGGGCTTGAGCTACKTCGTGACCAACGCCGGTGAGAAGTTCCTTCTGAAGGACGCCGTGGATGAAGCCGGCGATCTGCTGCTGGGCTCCGATGTCATGGCTCGCGAGAAGGGCTGGAACATCCTCTGCAAGTTCTTCGACAACATGGGTCCCATTCCTCACCACATGCACCAGGACGATGAGTTCGCGGCGCGTGTCGGCTTCAAGGGTAAGCCAGAGGCATATTATTTCCCGCCGCAGTACAACCAGATCAAGAACAACTTCCCGTACACCTTCATGGGCCTTGAGCCTGGAACGACGAAGGACGATGTGCGCAAGTGCCTTGAGAACTGGAACAAGGGCGACAACGGCATCCTCGGCTTCGCGCGTGCCTATCTGCTGGAGCCGGGTACAGGCTGGCAGATCGATCCGGGCATCCTGCATGCTCCGGGCTCGCTTGTTACCTATGAGCCGCAGGTGAACTCTGACGTCTTCGCGATGTTCCAGTCGGAAGTGGACGGCCGTCTTGTGGACTGGAGCCTGCTGGTGAAGGATGTTCCGGCAGACAAGCAGCACGATCTGGATTACCTGATTGCCATGCTCGACTGGGATGCCAACGTGAACCCCGAGTTCGGCAAGTCGAACAAGTGCTTCCCAACTCCGGTGAAGCCGTTCGCCGAGACCGAAAAGCTGGGCTACCGCGAAGTGTGGGTCACCTACGGTACCGCCTTCTACTCGGCCAAGGAACTCACGGTGCTGCCAGGTCAGAAGGTGACGATTACCGACGCGGAAGCGTATGGTTGCATCGTTGTTCAAGGCCATGGATCGCTCGGAAAGCAGCCCGTATCCGCTCCGACGATGATCCGTTTCGGCCAACTGACGGAAGATGAATACTTCATCACCAAGGCTGCTGCCAACCAGGGCGTGGTGGTCGAGAACAAGAGCATCAGCGACCCGCTGGTGATCCTCAAGCACTTTGGCCCCGGCAACCCCGATGCCGCGCCGCTGAAAAAGAAAAAGTAACCGGAGAGTGTTGTGAGCACACACAAGAAGCCTGCACTGCATAACGCAATGTGGCCGGGTCTGGTCGGGAAAGGACCAGACTCGGAGCCGCCTATTTCTCTGGATCAGATGCTCGACCTGACCGCAGCCGCCGATGTGAACGGCGTGAAGTTCGACGGCGTGGACCTGTTCGCCTCAGCACCCCATACCGACATCGATTCGACACCGGACGATCTAAAGAAGCTCGCCGACTCCATCGCCGGCCGGAACCTGGTTGTGGGCTCGCTGGTAGCGCCGGTGTGGCCGCCGACAGGCGGCGGATCGTGCTTCGGTTCCGAAGAGGAGCGTAAGAACTATCTCACCCAGGTGAGGAAAGCTTGCATCATGGGCAAGACGCTCAAGGAGATCGGCATCCGCAAGTACGGCATCATCCGTGTCGATACCGCTGCCAGCCCTTCTCAGTGGGCGGAGAATCCCGTTGAGAACACGAAAAAAGCTGCGGCTACGCTGACCGAAGCCTGCAATATCGCCGAGGAGTATGGTGAGCGTCTGGCTCTCGAAGGCGAGATCTGCTGGGGCGCCATGCATAGCTGGCGCCGGGTGGTGGAACTGCTGGAGGCCGTGAATCGTCCACAGACGCTGGGCTACCAGGCGGATATGGCGCACTCCATGCTCTACACGTTGGGCTACAACGCACCGGAAGATCGCATCTTGCCAGTGAACTTTGACTGGAATGACAAGGCCACGCTGATGTCATCGTTCAAGACTCTGACCGATGCGCTGCGTCCCTGGACGGTTGACTTCCACGTCGCACAGAACGACGGTACCGTGCATGGAGCCGGATCGCACGACAAGACCGGACGTCATTGCCCGGTGAACGATCCGAACGGCAAGATGGATGTCGTCGAAGTCGCCGGCCTGTGGCTTCGCGGCGCGGATGGCCAGCCGACGAAGGCGATGCAGCACATCTGCTGGGACGGCTGCATGTTCCCCAACGCGATGATGCTGAATCCGCAGACATGGAACGACATTCTTGCCACCATGATCAAGGTGCGCGACGCGCACGGATGGGACTGAAAGAAGGGACGTGGGAGAACAGACATGGGTAAGAAAAAACTGAACGTCGGCCTCGTGGGCTATGGCTTCATGGGGAAGACCCACTCGAACGCCTTCCTGCAGGCTCCTCGCTTCTTCGACACGCCGTATGAGCCGGTATTGAAGGCCGTCTGTGCCCGCAGCGCAGAGAAGGCCAAAGGCTTTGCCGATACCTGGGGTTACGAGTCGGTTGAGACCGACTGGCGCAAACTGATCGAGCGCAAGGATATCGATGTGATCGATATCGCCAGCCCGAACAACACGCATGCCGAGATCGCTATTGCTGCCGCTGAGGCAGGCAAATGGGTCCTGTGTGAGAAGCCCCTGGCCCGTACGGCTGAAGAGGGCAAGCCTATGTGGGACGCGGTCAAGAAGGCCGGCGTGCCTAACATGGTCTGGTACAACTATCGCCGCGTTCCCGCCGTCGTGCTGCTGAAGCAGTTGCTCGATGAGGGCCGCTTCGGCCGCATCTTCCACTATCGTTCGCAGTTCTTGCAGGACTGGACAATCTCGGAAGACCTGCCCCAGGGCGGACAGGCGTTGTGGCGTCTCGACTCGGCTGTCTCGGGCTCCGGTGTCACCGGCGACCTGCTGGCGCACAACATCGATATGGCCATGTGGCTGAACGGCCAGATCGTCGATGTGACGGCCATGACGGAGACCTTCATCAAGGAACGCATGCACAATGAGACCGGCAAGAAGCAGCCGGTCACCATTGATGATGCCGCCGCCTTCCTCGGTCACTTTGAGAACGGATCGATGGCGCTGTTCGAATCAACGCGCTACGCTCGCGGACACAAGGCGCTGTTCACCCTGGAGATCAATGGCGAGAAGGCCTCGGCCCGGTGGGATCTGCACGACCTGCATCGTCTGGAGTTCTTTGATCATCGCGACGAGGGCCGTCTGCGCGGATGGAAGAGCATTCACATCACCGACGGCGATCACCCGTACATGAAGAACTGGTGGGTTCCCGGTCTGCAGATCGGTTATGAGCACACCTTCATCCACCAGGTGGCGGACTTCTTGATCGCCGCAGGCTCGGGCAAGAGCGCAGAGCCAACCTTTGAGGACGGACTGAAGTGCGACTACGTCACCGATGCCGTGTTGAAGTCGGCCAAGTCGAAGCAGTGGGAGTCGGCGCTTCCGCCGAAAGAGTAAGGGACAAACCAGATGTACATCAGTAATTTCAGAAAGACGGCAGGCCTGTTCGCGGCTGCCGTCTTTTTCGTCTCCGCAACTGTGACGTTGCCGGCGCAGAAGGCCGCTGCCGGTAAGAAGCTTCCTCCCCTTGGACCGGTGAACCGGGTTCCTCCCGAGCCCCGTAACTGGGAGGAGCACGCCGGCTGGACATCGCTCTTTGACGGCAAGACCCTGACCGGGTGGAGTGGCGCCCCCGAGGTCTGGAGCGTCGCCGATGGAGCCATCGTCGGCTCTTCCAGCGAGGCAGTGCCTTCGGGCACGACCAACCTGATCTACAAAGTCAGCCAGTTTGCCAACTTCCGCCTCCGCATGGAGGTGAAGATGGAGGGTACTGGCGCCAACGGAGGCGTCCAGTACCGCAGTCATATCGTTCCCGTTCGCGACCGTATTCCTCCCGCCAATCCAACGGAAGAGCAGAAGGCCCGTATGGCCAAAACGGCTGAGCTGAACAAGAAACATGCCGCCTGGAACATGACCGGCTATCAAATGGACTTCAACGACGACAACCGGTATACCGGCCAGCTATACGAACAGAGCTCCGAGCGCGGCATCATGACCTACCCCGGTCAGGTCGTTGCCTTCGAAGGCCGTGGAGCGAAGCCGCGCGTTGTGGCTGAATTGGGTACAGGCGAACAGTTGAAGTCATACTTGAAGAAAGACGACTGGAACGAGATCGAGATCATTGCCGACGGCCATACCCTGACCCATATCGTGAACGGGCATGTCTTTACGCAGACCATCGATACGGATCCGGAGCGCATGGCCGCCGCTGGCTACATCGCCCTCGAGATCGAGGGACCCGGAACACTGCGGATCCTCCATCGCAACATTTACATCAAGAAGCTTCCGTAACCCCGAGTCATGGTTTAGGCTTGCGCGGTGGCTAGCCACCGCGCAACTTGTTTTTAGAATGGGCCAAGGGAGATGGACGCGCATGAGTTCCGAAACTCGCACTTATATCGAAGAACGTATCGGCCGGTTGTCGCAGGTGGGCGGTGTCACCGCATTTGAGTACGCCGAAGGCAAGGCCAAAGGGGTCTCAGCTCTACGGGTTCGTACCGCCACAGGCCTGGAATTTTGGGTGATGC
>NZ_JBFRCY010000262.1:0-5512 GCF_052113305.1 Terriglobus sp. YAF25 | reverse complement strand
GCGCATATCCARCAAGTGCGTCAGAACGCCACACTGGCAGCAACATTCCTAGGCAAAGCCGCGGCCGTTGAAAAGCTGCTGCGAGAGACATGGTGGAACAAGACCGACCAGTGTTTCTATGCGCGGCTCAACAAGGATCATCAGCTCGAAGGCCGCAGTGGACGTGGCTCCGGCGCAACCCAGACCCTGGACTGGAATGCAGAGGGAACCTCCGACACAGCGGGCTTCCCACGCGCTGACGACACGAATGCTGTCGTCTCCCGCCTGCTCGATCTGAGTCATGCCCGCCTGGAGTATCCCGAGATCTCGTTCGCCAGGGTCGGCGATATAGTCAGCGACATCATCGGAGTCAACCTGCAGTTCACTTCGCCGCTACTCTCTTCCGTAGAAGGCAACTGGGTGGAAGTGACGGTGAAGACACTCTCTGGCCTGGGAAGCACCATTGACTGGGCCGAGATACGCAACCTTCCCATCCGCGCCTGCGAGGTCAGCATCCGCCATGATGGCAACAGCCGCACTACCTTTACGAACCAACGTGGCCCTGCCCTGATCTGGCGAGCCTTCTTCGATGGACAACACCAATCGCTACTGGTAAATGGGCAGCCGGTTAAGGCTGCCGTTGAGGCCGATGATCGTGGGCGCTCCCTCTCTTCGGTTCGTGTCACCGTCGGGGCTGGAGGAACGGTAAGCGTAGAAACAGGCAAAGGCTGACGGAAACGAGGAACAGGGCCCTTGATCTCACTGCGGTATACACAATTTTCCCGGCGCCTGGGCATCGCTGCCCTGGCTCTGACTGCTTCGACGAATGCGGCGCCGCCATCCGCGCCACACAGTCAGTGGGTCTATCCGGATACCTCCGGAAAACTGATCTATCGAACGCTTGAATCCGGCGACCGAATCCTCGACTTCTCCTATGCCGGCTATGGTGGCGGCGGCGTTGCCATTCCCTCGTTACCCGTGAAGGCGACCGTTGCTCCTTCTGGAGAGGACGACACTCCTGCGATTCAAGCAGCAATCGACACCGTATCGAAGCTGYCTCTGGCGCATGGTGTACGCGGAGCGGTGGTTCTCGCAAAGGGACACTTCCATTGCCAGGCTACATTGAACATTCAGGCCGACGGGGTGGTCTTTCGCGGAAGCGGAATGGACGAAGGCGGTACCGTGATTGAGATGACTGGCGATCCTCATCTTGCGATCTCCGTTGCGGGACAAAATAGCATCAAGGCTGACGGCCCTTCCACGACCATCTCTGATGCCTATGTGCCATCCGGCTCCGCCTCACTGAGCGTTCGTGACGCCACGCTCTTCCATGTCGGTGACAGGGTGCAGATTACACGCCCGGTTACACCCGAATGGCTGCACCAGATGGGCATGGACACGCTGGTCCGCAACGGCAAAAAGCAGACATGGATCGCCGGCGACCTCAAGACAGAACGCACCATCGCCGCAATCAGCGGCAAGAAGCTCACCTTCGATGTTCCTCTGGCCGACTCCTATGACGTGCACTATCTTGGCCCCAATGGGGCAAGCATCACCAGGGTGGAACACACCGGGCAGATCTCACAGGTCGGCGTGGAAAACCTGCGGCTGGTCGCTCCTGCACGCAGCGTGACGCTCAACGACAAGCACTTCAACGGCCTGCAGATGAACAACGTGGTCGACGGCTGGGTCCGTAATCTGCGCATCTTCGATACGACTGAGGCGGTTGGCATCGGCAAGGATGCACGCCGGATCACCGTGCAACAGGTAGACGTCACGCAGAGCAAGCCAATCGTCGGCAATGCAAAACCTGCGGACTTCTCTGCCAATGGAACGCAGGTCCTCTTCGATCGATGCAGTGCCACTGGCGACAGCGTCTTCTACATCGCCGTCGGTCCTGGCATGCAAGGCCCGAATGTTGTGCTGCACTGCGTCTTTCACGGAAACGGGCACATCCAGCCGCACCAACGCTGGTCTACCGGAATATTGATCGACAGCTGCCAGGTCCCGGAAGGCGGCATCGACCTGATGAACCGCGGCGCAATGGGCTCCGGACATGGCTGGACGATGGGCTGGGGTGTGCTTTGGAATAACGTTGCCAAGTCCTACCTTGTCCAGATGCCTCCGGGCGCAGCGAACTGGGCCATCGGCAATCGTGGCGAACAGATTCTCGGTAAGCTGCCAACCTTCGATCCCGGCCCTGAACTTCCCATGCTGCCGCAGGGAATCATCGATTCCCAGGAAACACCTGTAGCACCTGAAAGCCTCTATCTCGAACAACTGAAACAACGCCTGGGAGCACAGGCTCTACACAACATCGGCTATTAGGTCGAGATTGTGGTGATCCAGCCCACCCTAGCGTTGCGAGGGTGGGCACCCGGGCAAAGGAGAGGAAAACAGATTTCCCCGCTACGATCCAAAGAAGAATGCAATGTAGCAGGCACAGAATGCCCCCTGGCGCTTCCCCCGCCGGGTGCCCCACCCTCACGGAGTTAGGGTGGGCGAGGGATACCGATAGTTCCTGATAAGCCACAAAGACGCCCAATAAACACAAAGGGCGAGCCTTGCGGCTCGCCCTTTCGCTTGTATCTCCGAATCAACTACATTCCCGCTTTGTCTGTAGCAGACCCGCCACCCGCAAGGATCTTTGCCAATCCATGCAAACGGTCCGCATCTGCCGATGTCTTCGCAGCCGCCGCAGCCTTCTCCGCTGCCTTGGCATCAGCTGCCAGCTTCTTCGCATTCTTCGCGTCGATGTCGGCGGCGATCGCCTTGATCCTTTCAGCAGGCAGGCTGGTTCCGCGTGCAAGCTGATCGAGGTAGGCCTTCGCCGTGACAAACGTCATCGGATAGTCGATATGGGGCTGGTCCTGCACATTCAATTCAGGCAGATTGATCTGCGCTGCTGCATCGATTTCATTCTGCGTCAGGTATTTGGTTGGAAGCAGCTTTAGAACATCGGTGCCGCGAGCGATCTCAGATCCGTAGATATAGCCGTTGTAGTAGTAGGTTGACCACTGGCCACCCATCGCCGGACGACTGTCATCGACCGGACCGCGATCGAAGTAGCCGATCTCGAAGGGGTGCGTGGGATCGGTGTAGTCCACAATCGAGATACCGCCCTGATACCAGGACTGAACCTCGATGTTGCGTCCAGGCACCGGAATCATAGAGCCGTTGTGCGCGACGCAGTTCTCCTTATCGGTCTGCGCAGCAGGCATCTTGTAGTACGAAGCAAGCTTCAGCTTCTTGTCCGGAGTGATGGTGAAGATAGCATCGGCGCCCCACGCCATGGGGTCAGTAGCGCGGCAGCGTGGCTGTCCGCCACCGCCCCACTCATCGGTAAAGAGCACCGTCTTACCGTCGTTCGAGAAGTTAGCCGAGTGCCAGAAGGCATAGTTCGGATCAGTGACGGCATCGATGCGCTTGGGATTGGCAGGATCCTTGATGTCAATCAGGATGCCGTTGCCCGAGCAGGCGCCGCCCGCGAGACCAAGCCACGAGTAAACGGTGATGTCATGGCAGCCGCGCGTCGCAGAGGTTGTCTGCGTGCCATCGCCATGGTTGCCGCCGTGCCATAGGGCATCGAGCTTACCGCTCTGCGGGTCAGAGAAGATGCGAGGGCTGTTGATGACCTTGGCCAGCTCAGGATGCGCCAGCGGAACCTTGATGACGACGATGGTGAAGACCGCTGTAGTCGGATCCTTATCGGGATCACCGCCGGAGCAGCCGGAGAGCTCTTCCGAAGGACGAACGCCGGCCGAACCGGAGACATAGACGTAGACATTGTCCTTGTCCTTCGGATCGACAACCAGCGTATGCGTATGCGATCCACGGCAGGTCTGTACGTCGACGATCTGCTTCGGGCTGCGGATGTCAGAGATGTCGAAGATACGAACGCCCTTCACACGATCAGCACTCGGGGGCGGCTGACGCATGCGGAAGGTACGCATCGCGGCGGCATCCTTCTCCGCATCCCCCGTAGGTGCAGGCGGGGTAGGCTCAGGGCCTGCAGTGGCGAAGCCCTGCGTTCCGCAGTCCATGCGGCCGTTCGCCGCCTCCACTGACATGAACATCAGATGTCCATAAACCGATACATCACCCTGGCCACCGGGGCAGACGATCGACGTCACCAGCTTCAGGTGCGCCGGATCGGCAATGTCATAGATGTTGATGCCGTTGTAGTTGCCGTTGAACAGGTACTTCGAATTGAAGGCGAGGTCAGAGTTCGTYCCTCCGTAGTTCGCACGCGGACCTGTAGGACGAGCAGCGCCAGGCTGGCGTGGCGCATCAGGATCAACGGGAGGCGGAGGCGGCGTCGCATCGATAGCCTTGATGGAGTCAAGATCCGGAGCAAAGCCCGCAGGCTTTGGCGTTGAGTTCAGCAGTTGCAGACCACTGGCTGCCTGGCCCGCATCGTAGAGCCCGCCCTTGAGGCCGATACGCGGATCATCGGTAGCCCGCTGATTGACGAAGACGCTGGGCGGCTTCGGCGGCGTTTTGGTGGGAGTAGCTGACGACGCGGTGGTGGTTTGGGCAACAGCCAGACCGGTTGCGTACAACGCAACCGTCAGTGCCAAAGTCTTGGGCATAACGCGCAGGGAATTCTTCCAGCTCATTCTCTCTCCTTCAACATGTGACGCATGATGTCGATCTCGGCCTGTTGGGTGTTGTCGACATCATTGGCGAAGTCAAACAACTGCGGGTCCTGGCCGGCTCCCGGATTTGCAAACAGCTCTTTCACCATCTGCAGGGCGCCCGTGTGGTGCTGGATCATCCCCGTCAGAAACAGATGGTCGAACTTAGCTCCACTGGCCTTGCGCAGCTCGTCCATCTGCGCCGGCGTCAGCATACCGGGCATAGCCGGCATGCTCATCGCCATCATCTTCATGTGCTCTTCCTTCTCTTTGGCATCCATGCCCGACATATCCATGCCGTCCATCGAATCCATCGTGGTGGGAAGGCCACGCTCCGTAAGCCACTGTTTCATCCAACGCATCTCATCGGTCTGCGAGACATCGATCTTGTTGCCCAGCTCCCGGATCGCCGGATCCTTGGTACGGCTCTTGAGCAGTTCAGTCATCTCGACCGCCTGGTTGTGATGCATGATCATGCCCTGCATGAACTCCACATCCGGCTTGGAGGGCGGCTTCGGCGCCTCGCTGGCAGTTGCAGTAGCCGTGGACAGGGTTTTGTTCGCAGAACCCGGAGCTCCCGGCTGAACGATCGCCGGCGGGGAATCGGGGGCGGATACAGATTGCTGCGACAAGGCCGCCGTTGCGCATAATGCAAACGCAACTGCAATGCCGGATTGGCGCGATACATATGCCACAGAAGACAACATTCCTCCAATACCGTGGAAGACCACGACAACGCTTTGACCTGAGAACTTCCTGGAAAATGCCGCAAACCTGAGCAGGCGAGGATATAAAGCCTGCCAGGGAGATGGGACGTACAACAGCAAAAGCGGACAAAAGACTTTGTCGCAGCCCTTATGGACAGTGTGTGGCCAACTATAAATGGACCCATGCCC
>NZ_JBFRCY010000261.1:0-5527 GCF_052113305.1 Terriglobus sp. YAF25 | reverse complement strand
GTGCAGAGGCTGTAGCCGCCGCCATAGCTCCATCCGCCATAGAGCGGATTGTTATCGTTGACGGCCATCCACACCTTTTCAAACTCGTAACCGAACTTCAGAGTGTGGTCATGCTTGACCCAGGTGAAGTTGACCTTCGGATCGAGCAGAGAGGGATTCTGCCACTGTGGATTCGTGCTCTGACGGCCAAAGGAGCTGAAGCCCGTGATACCGATGGACGGCAGACCGCCGGCGACCACCGGATTCGAGGGCAGGCCAGGAATCGAGAAGGAGTTGTTACCGATCGAAAGCGTATATTTACCAGCCTTGGTCTTCGAAAGACCGACACGCGCATCGATGATCTTGTTCGAACCGAAGAAGTGATTGAAACCAGCCGCTACCTGCTCATTCAGCACGCGGATTTTTCCGTTGGTCTGGCCATCAAGAGGAAGCGGAATGCTCGGATAGTTGACGGCATTTTCTTTGCGGTCGCTGACACGGAGAAAGTAGGAGGTCGCCGGGCTCTGCTGGTAATCGAGGCGCAGATCGCCCTTATCGCTCTTATCGGTAAACGGGACCTGAGCCGCGTAGTCGTTCGATGCCAGACCGGTCGTCGCCGCACCGGACTGCGGCAGACCGGGAATCTGCCTGAAGGCATTCACCACAGTAAGAGAGAGCGGGCTCCATGCGGCGGTAGGAATTGTGGAACCGGCCCGATAGATGGTGCCTGTACGCGGATCACRCACCGGCTGCGTCAGTACGCCGTTCAACTGATTCAGCGTGGGCAGCGTCAGCACCGTTAGCGGCTTCAGCGTCTGACGGAAACCCTCGTAATCGAGGAAGAAGAAGAGCTTGTCCTTCAGAATCGGACCCCCGAAGGTGAAGCCATACTGGTTACGATTGAACGTCGGCTTTTTGAATGCCACGGAGCCTTGAGTCGGCTTGAAGAAGCCGGCGGCATTCAACACCGTATTACGAAGGAACTCATAGACCACACCGTGGAACGCATTGCTTCCGCTGGCGGTAGCCACGTTGATCGTAGCGCCGGAGGAGCGGCCATATTCAGCACTCTGGTTGTTGGTAACAACACTGAACTGCGCAACCGAGTCCGGCGGCACGGCAACGATCTGGTTATCGAAGCCCTGGTTGGACTCGCCATAGGCGTTGTTATCCAGACCGTCGAGCAGGAAGTTGTTGAACATGCTGCGCTGGCCATTGACGTTATAGGCGCCGGCACGGACAAGACTGCTGATCGAGCTGGTTGTTGCCGCGCTGGGCGCCTGGCGAACGCCGGTGACCAGGCCCATCAAGTCGGCATAGTTACGGGTAACGAGAGGAAGCGCCGCCGACTGATATTGGGTTACGGTCTGGTCACGCTGGCTGGACTCGGTCTCAACCTGCAGCGCAATGCCGCTGACTTCCACGGAGGTTTCCGTCGTTCCGACCTTCATGGTCAGGTCGATACGCTGACGGCCACCGACTGAGATGGTGATATTGTCCGCGATGGTATCTGCAAATCCCGTCGAAGAAGCAGTGATCTTGTAGACGCCTACGCGTAACTGCGGAACGCTGTAATCTCCATCTTCATTTGTTTTGACCTGTGTCGCGATGGAGGTCGCAGTGTTGATGATGGTAAGGTTCGCGCCTGCAATCGGAGCCCCGGTCGCATCATGAATCGTACCGACCAGGCTGCCGTTGTCATACTGGGCATGTAAGAGCCCAGGTAACGCAAAACACACTACTGCCAGGAGAAGGAGTCTCGCAAAATCTCGCATGTTTGCACCGTAGGGAACGCATATTGCAAGCCGGTGACGAGACGGTGAATATAAGGTTTCAACCCCTGTGTTTTCGGAGGAAAATCCGTCCCGCGCCGGGAAGGTATCAGCGCGGGACGGAGGCCATTACTTTGTCTCTTCCGGCGAGAGACGAAGCGTCTCGGGAACGAATTCGCTGCTAAGCAATTTCGCATTGTTCGTCAGGTAGTACGTTGGAATCTCGGGAAATTGTTCTTCCACTAATTGCAAGGTCCGAAAATCGAAGCTCTGCACCTCGGCGCGGCCAATCATCTTTTCGCGGATGATGGCTCCGCAAAGCGCATCGACAAACTGTTGCGGCCCAGCCGAGTGATTCTGGTAGAGGTCTGCCGAAGCATTGGTATTCTGCGCTCCCGCCACCTCAGATGGCAACCGGTCGGGCATGATCTTGGTCTCGAGATTAAACCGCACCGTCGCCCCGGTGGCGACACGCTCCGCGGCATGAGGCGTGTTCTTCCCTGCCCCGCTCTTGTAGTACTCCGTATAGAACTTCACAAAGCGGAAGAGCTGCGCGGCGTTCGTAGGTGCGTACGGACTGGGCATCTTCTCCAGCTTTGCGAAGGCGACAGCGACCGGCGAAAGCGCCAGGTCGTTCTTCTGGTCCGGACCGAAGTGCAGCTTGTCACAGATGAAGGTCTTCTGTGCCTCCGGCATGGAGATGGTGTTGATATAGACACGGTTCTCCATGGTGTAGGACGCTCCATCAGCGCGGCGGCAGCTCTCCGGGTTGAGGAACTGATCGTGCCAGATCAGGGAGACTCCGTCGGTCGTGACGCCGGTATCCGTTTCCAGAGTGGTGGCGCCCTGGTCCATACCGTTCTCAAACGAGGGCAAGGTGTTCTCGGGACGCAGGCCGCGCCCGCCGCGGTGCGCGGTGATATCGAAACCCTTCAGCGGCTTTCCCGAGGCACGGAGATCTTCGACGACCTTATGCAGGATGTCCGGGCGGTCGGAGATGATGCCGTCCACGCCAAGGTCGATCAGTGCTTTCATCCTGGCCGCATCGTTGGTCGTCCAGGAAACGACCTTGAAGCCGGCAGCATGGAGCGTATCGACGCGTACCTTTGCGTTGGGTCCGACGACGCTGGAGTCTACCGGGGATAGCACCGGCGTATGCTTCGCCCCTTTCGTACGGGCATGCTCGCCCGCCTTCTTCATCAAAGCCAGGTAGGGATCGCTGCTCTGCGCCATGGCAAAGCTGCTCAACAACGTCATACAGGCAATCGTACGCTTCATCATGTATTCACTATGCAGGCCGTGGATTAATGCAGCGTTGCACTTGCTGGCCCATCAACGCCCTAGCCTAGTAGGCTGGAAGCATCGCTGACAAATCCAACCCGACCATCTTTGTCTCTGCCGGCGAGGCCAGCGGAGACCACTACGGCGCACAGCTCATTGCAGCCCTCAAGGCGGAGTTACCCGAAGCCACTTTCCTCGGCCTGGGTGGCCTTGAGATGGAAGCGGCCGGACAACAACGCGTGGTACGTGCCGAAGATGTCGCTCACATGGGCATTACCGAGATCCTTCGGCACATCCCGAAGATCTATGCCAGCTATCGCCGCCTGATCCGCGCCATCCGCGAGCGGAAGCCTGACGTAGCCGTGCTGATCGACTTCCCGGATGTCAACTTCCGCCTGGCAAAAGAGCTCCATCGGCAGGGTGTCCCGGTCGTCTACTTTGTCAGCCCGCAGCTCTGGGCGTGGAAGAAACGCCGCCTGCGTTGGGTGCAGGAACGCATCTCGAAGATGATGGTCATCTTCCCCTTCGAGCAACCGTTCTACCAGGCGCGTGGTGTCGATGCGGAATTCGTTGGCCACCCCCTGGCAGAGCTTGCGCTTCCCTCTTCCAGCCGCGAGGAGTTCGCTGCGCGCCACGGTCTGAATCCGGACAGAATCTGGATCGCCCTTCTGCCCGGAAGCCGTAGGAAAGAGATCCAGGCCAACCTGCCCACCATGCTGGAGGCAGCCAAACAGCTTTCCCTGAATCCTGCCGTCCCTCCCGAAATGCTGGAGCCGCGGAAAGAATCTGTCGTGATGGTCACATTCCAGGTCACTTCTCCCGAAGGCAGGCTGCGCCAGTCATGCTATGAGTTCCTGCTTCCGGTCGCATGGACCCTGAATCCAGAGGTAATTCAGGAGGTGATCGCCGCTATGCCCCAACCCACGATCCGCCCGGTCCTGGTGCCTGACGCGCGCGAAGCGCTGCACCATGCCACCATCGGCGTCGTCGCCAGCGGTACGGCGACCGTCCAGGCAGCCGTGATCGGCAATCCATTCGTGGTGGTCTATAAGGTATCCCCGCTGACCTTCCGGCTGGCTAAGAAGCTGGTCTCTTATCCGTCGGAGATTCCGGCTCCGCTGGACGAGCATGGCAACCTGCCCATCGCTATGGCCAACCTGATCGCCGGCCGCAGAATTGTTCCTGAGTTACTGCAGGAGAACTTCACCCCGGAAAAGCTCGCCGATCTACTGCGAAGCTGGCTGGCCGATCCGGCGAAGCTGGCCACAGTCCGGCAGGATCTGCATGCGCTGAGGCTTCAACTTGAACCCGGGAAACCCGGAGAAACCGCCATCAGCCGGGTAAAAGCAGCGGTACTCCAACTACTTGGAGAAACCTGCGTCTAACCGACTGATGGGAGTACCATCTCCCCAGAGGATATCGAAGAGAATGTCCGGCCGCGTCCGCTATCTGCTTGCTCTTGCTGCGATTTCCGTCAGCGCTTATGCTGCTCCCCTCCGTCCCCAGGTCGATGTCACCGGGTACGTCATCACTGCCGATCTCAACCCGTCGAAGAACGAGTTGACGGCTACGGCCAAGGTCACCTTCACCGCCCTGGAAGACCTCTCCAGCGTGACGCTGGAGCTGAATAACGGCCTCAAGATCACCAAGCTGACCGACGGCGCCGGAGCAACCCTGTCGGCCGACCGCGTCGCGACCGACTCCACCGTTCACATTACCCCCGCCAAGCCGCTCGCCAAGGGTGAGACGGCGACCTACACCTTCGAATATGCGGGCGTCTTGAAGGATGCCGATACCAGCCCGGTGGAGGGTATTAAGATGGCCGCAATTGCGGACCCCATCTCGATCCTGCTCTACCCCGGCCGCTGGTTCCCCGTGAGCGGCCTCTATACCGACCGCTTCACCGCCGAGATGCATATCGTCGTCCCCAAGGGCGAGACCGCAGTCGCCAGCGGCGCGGGCGGGCACAAAGACATCGCCGGCGGCAAGACCCAGTTTGACTTCAACTGGACCAAGCCGGGACTTCCGGGAACCGTCATCGCCGGCAAGTTCACGGAAAAGACCGTTGGCAACATCCGCACCTACACCACCGAGAAGCACACCGGAGATGCCGCCGGCTACGGCGAAACTGCCGCCAAGGAGTTCGAGTTCATGAGCTCCACCTTCGGCCAGCCGGAATCAACCCGCGTGAACCTGGTGGAGCTGCCCGATGATGCCGTGAGCTCTACCTGGGGACCGGAGGTAGCTGCCATCGCCGGCAGCCGCTGGCCTGACCACAACAGCTATCGCCTGCTCGCCAATACCGTTTCGCGCCAGTGGTGGGGCAGCGAAATCTCTCCCGCGACCCTGAACGATGCCTGGATCACCAACGGCATGGCTCGCTATTCGGAGCTGATGTATATGGAAGACGCCAACGGCAAGAACTCCCTCCAGAGCGCCATCCCCGATATCTCCGCCGGAGCCCTGGCCTATGACACGGTGCCCATCTCCTCCAT
>NZ_JBFRCY010000260.1:0-15542 GCF_052113305.1 Terriglobus sp. YAF25 | reverse complement strand
GCACCAGGTACCCTTGCTCCGGCGAATAGGGCAAATACCGTGACATACTCTCTTCTCGTATAAATAACCCCGAAAAGCAAGTACTCACACAGACTCTGAAGGCCCGACCTATAATCACCAATCGCGCAATGCCGCGATCTCTCGAACGACGGTTCATCCTCGACCGGGTGCCCCACCCTCACGGAGTTAGGGTGGGTACGGAGCCACGGAATTATAGAGCGGGCCTTCAGCCCTTTAACATCTTGCGGGAACCAAACCTGGGGCGTTGCCCCAGGCTGGTATAGAACGCGCCTTCAGCGCTTTAACGGCATAAACGGTGAAGCTAAGACCCACCTGATTCGAGCTTCGCTCGAACGTCCCATGTCCCTATGGGGACATGGGGCACCCACTGTACTTCTTCTCTACGCAACTAGCGACACACAAACAGAAAAGCCGCCGATAAGGCGGCTTTTCTGTCACATCAGATCGTATACCCAGCTCGTTTGAACGGCATCGTCCTCACCCGTTCACCCGTCGCCGCAAAGAGGGCATTACCAAGCGCTGCGCCCTGTTCCACGCCAATCTCCAGCCCCATCGCGGTCGACAGACCATCGATAGCGCCGCCCTGTGCCTGGTTCTCTGCGCTGCTCAGGTTGATGACGGGACCGATATCCGCGGCCACCGTGATCTTGTGTACAGTGATCTTTTTCTTCGCATCGACGCTCAGCTCCACCGCTTCGGCAATGTGTCCGCCGTAGGAGAAGCCAAACGCAAGACCCAGACCATGACCGGCAGGCAGCTTCTTACCCCAGCCGGACTTCTCCGCGGCCAGCTTCACCACACCCGCAGCGCGCGTGGGATTGAAGGTGCGGCTCGGATCAGGCGGCGGTCCACCGCTCGTCGGAGCAGCCAGCGGACGCGCCAGCCAGTCGAGAAGGAAGGTGACGTGGTCGCAGTCAGCGGCAACCGAGAGCTCATGCAGGAAGCTGCCGATCACGAACATCTGCGTGTTATCCGTCGGCGCGCGCCATGGGCCGCAGGGAATCTGCAGCGGCATCAGGCTGACGGCATAACGGACATTCGGAGCGATATCGACAGGGAAGCTGTTGTTGCTGCGCGCACCGCCGGAGACCGGACGGCTGCCGTCAGCAGAGAAAGTAACGAGATGCTGCTGGAAGGCCGTGAGCTTGCCGTCCTTCACTGCACCTTTCAGGAAGTGATAGCCGCCCACGCGGAACATGTCGTGCGCGAAGTCATCCTCGCGCTTCCACTGTAGTTTGACCGGAGCGTTGACCTTCATGGCGATGGCCGCGGCCTCGCACATGTAGTCATTGGCCAGCCTGCGGCCAAAGCCGCCACCGGCGCGGGTCTGGTGCACGGTCACCTTGTCTTCCGGAAGGTTCAGCATCTTGATGACCTGGCTGAGGCCGCGGTCGGATTGCTGGCTGGGTGTCCACAGCTCCATGGTTCCGTCGTGCCACCAGCCGGTGGTGACCTCCGGCTCAAGCTGCTGGTGCGAGACCATGGCGTAGTCGTAGGCTGCTTCCACCACCTTGCCGGCGGCAAAGGCTGCATCGACATCGCCGATGTTGGTTGCGGGCGTTGGAAGATTGGGACCGAGCTCCTTGGCCTTGGCCGCAGCCTGCGTCAGCGAGTCCTTCGAGGCCGAGCTCTCATCCCACTCCACCTTGAGGGCAGCTTTAGCCTTGAAAGCTTCCCAGGTTGTCTTGGCGATGATGGCGACGCCCGGCATCACCTCGGCGGGGCTTCCGGTGCCTTCGAGTACGAAGGCGTCGAGCACTCCCGGTAGCTTCTTGATCTCGTCCAGATTGGCGGACTTTACCTTGCCTCCCACCGCGGGGCACTTGGTGTAGTTGGCATACACCATGCCCGGCATGGTGACATCGATGCCGAAGATCGGCTGACCGGTCACTACTTTAAGGTTGTCGACGCCGGTGTAGCGCTTGCCCAGCAGCTTGTACTCGGCGCGTGTCTTCAGCGGAACCTTCGCGACATYGGGAACCGGCTGTGCCGCTGCGGCTTTGGCCAGCTCACCGTAGGTCAGCTTGCGTTTCGAGGGAGTATGGACGACGGTGCTCTCCGAGGCTGTGCACTCGCTTACCGGAACGTTCCACTGTTTCGCGCCAGCGGCAATCAGCATGGCGCGCGCCGTCGCTCCGGCCTGGCGTAACTGGTCCCATCCGCGCGGAATCGAAGTAGACCCACCCGCGCCCTGGTAGCCATAGACCTTGGGATTGATAGCAGCCTGGTCGACTTTCACCGTCTTCCAGTCAGCGTCCAGCTCCTCGGCGATGATCAGGCCAAAGGCCGTCTTAATCCCCTGGCCGATCTCCGGGCCCTTGGAGTAGACGGTCACGGTGTTATCGGGAGCGATGCGGACAAACGCATTCATCTCCGTAGTCGCCGCGTCTGGCGTTGCCGCCGTCTCAGCCTTGGCCGAGCGGGTATCGAGGTTGAAGGCGAGCACCAGACCGCCGCCGGCCAGTCCGGCCAGCTTCAGGAAAGATCGCCGGCCAATGGTCGTCACCGCCGCGGGCGAGATGGTCTCAACCTCGGCGATCAGAGCCTGCATCTCGGCGTCATATTGAGCGAACTTCTCAAGCACCGGCATGGCTGCCTCCTTCTTTGGTGGCGGAATCCCCGGCAACCTGATGAATCGCCGCGCGGATGCGGYTATAGGTGGCGCAGCGGCAGATATTGCCGGTCATCGCCGAGTTAATGTCGGCGTCGGTAGGATGAGGGTTCTTTGCCAGCAGAGACGCTGCGCTCAGAATCTGTCCGCCCTGGCAGTAACCGCACTGGGCGACATCCAGGTCGACCCACGCTTTTTGCAGCGGATGCAGCTTGCCGTCCTCCGCCAGGCCCTCAATGGTAGTGATGTTGCCTTTTACCGCCGAGACCGGGATCTGGCAGGAACGCACCGCCTCTCCGTTCATCAGGACCGTGCAGGCGCCGCACGCCCCGATCCCGCAGCCATATTTGGCGCCCTTCAGGTCGAGGACGTCGCGCAGAACCCAGAGCAACGGCATATCGGCCGGTGCGTCGACCGATCTGGGCTTCCGATTAATAGTGAGCTGGAATGGCATGAGATTCACCTCGCAACAGGCTTGCACCAAAACTCATCGAAGCTGGCCCGGAAGTGCCATGATAGCTGACAAACGATAAGGCCTGCATAGAGAGGGGGCGTTCCTGCACCCATTTCGTACCGGAGCCCGGCGAACTTGGTTCGACGGGGTGAACTATTCGAGCGGAGCTCGAAACGGGTGGGAGACGCGGGCTGAAGCCCGCTGCTCCCACCCGTCAAGCTGGATGAAGTCCATCTACGATGGCTCAACCGCCTTCCTCAGGACCAAATCCGCAGTCGCTAAATATTTTTAGCGAATTAATGACTCAGGACCCTAGGTGATTTCATGTACGGGCCGCTACGGATTGCTTTGCCGACGGGAAGAGAAGTTATTTTTTTTAATCTTTTTTGCGATGCAGCTAAAGAATTCGCGCGCCTCTGCCGAAGAGCTCTTCCAGAGTTGGAAAGATGCCGAAGATTCTCGATCCCGATGGAACATTAGCGGCCCAGTTGCTCGAGTCAGCCCGTTTGGCGGCTCTGCATGCCAGTGGGCTACTGGATACCGATCCGGAAGAGTCATTCGACGACATTACGGCGCTGGTGACCCGATTCTGCGAAGTGCCCATCGCTCTTGTTTCTCTGGTAGATACAGATCGTCAATGGTTCAAATCGGTGCAGGGACTGGCATGCCGGCAGACGGCGCGCGAGGGATCCCTCTGCACCTACACCATCCGGCAGACCATCCCTCTGATCGTGCCCGATCTTACAGCGGATGAACGGTTTAGCATGAGCCCGTTTGTTGTGGGCAAACCGCACCTGCGGGCCTACGCCGGCGTGCCGCTGCGCGATCTCAATGGGTTCTGCTTTGGCGCGCTGTGCGCCGTCGACCTGGTTCCACGCCCATTCAGCGCGGACCAGATTGAGACACTGCGGATGTTAGCCAAACAGGTGGAGGCACAGATCGCCCTGCGGCAGCGCATGCAGCAGGTGCAACAACTGGTTGAGAATACTGAGGCGCTCACCAAAGATCTTCTATCCAGCAACGACCGGTTCTGCGCGTTCATGGACCATAGTCCTATCGTCGCCTTCATCAAGGATGCAGAGGGCCGTATGCGCTTCTATAACCGCCGGCTTGCTGCGCTGTATGGCGTGACCAACAAGGAATGGCTCAATAAGACAGATCACGAGATCTGGCCCGCGCATCTGGCCGATGAGTATCGCGCGACCGATCTTGCTGTTCTGAACGGGAACCATGCGGTGGAGCAGGAAGAACGGTCTCCCGGTCCGCGCGGTGAGTACATCTACTGGAAGAGTTATAAGTTTCCGTTTACTGATGCGCATGGCGAGCGTTTCCTTGCCGGCATCGCAATCGACGTAACCCGTGAAAGGCTCTACGAAGAACAACTGGAACGCAAGAAGGAAGAGCTGACGGCGGCGACCATTGAGCTCGGCAAACTCAGCATTACCGATACTCTGACCGGACTTCCGAACCGCAGATGTTTTGACCAGTGGCTGGAACAATGCGTCTCCTACGCTGCGCGAAGCAGGCGGCCGCTCTCGCTGATCATGCTCGATATCGACCACTTCAAGGAGATGAACGATGCCAAGGGCCATCTCTTCGGAGACGAGGTATTGCGCGAGTTCGGGATGGTGCTGCCGCGGCTGTTCCGCGGTTCAGATCACATATGCCGTTATGGCGGAGAAGAGTTCGCCATCCTGCTTCCCGATACCTCGCCCGAAAACGCTCTGATGCTTGCGACCCGCATCTGCAACGCCATTCCCATGCTCGAAGGCGCGCTGCATGGGGTAACGATCAGCGTCGGTGTGGCAAGGTGGCAGGTTGGAATGACGACATCTACTCTGCTTGCGGTCGCCGACGCCGGCTTGTATGAGGCAAAGCGAAACGGTCGCAACCAGGCAGCCTTCAGCTCGGTGCAGCGGTCGTACGCTTCAGAAGAAGCATTGCGTTCCGCAGTCCCGCCGACGCGGTGCATTCAGTAGAGCTACGGTACGTTCTTCTTATCGCAAGCAGTAGATCTACGGAAGGTGCCTGATAAAACGTCACAGGCCGCAAATATCAAGCGCCGGAACGCTTGACTTACTTCGACACCCTTCGTAAAGTACATCTAATTCGTTTCACAATTCAGCCAGTTTGGACTGCCCTTTGCGAACCAACGGTCAACACACGTTCGCTCTGCATCTTTGTCGATGTCTTTAAAGAGCGCCTGAATGCGTCCTCCGGCGCAGACAGGATACGTGACCTTCCGCGGCACTCTCTCAGGCAATGTCACAGACGCTCAGGGCGCTGTGCTGGCAAACGTCAAAGTGGTTCTTACCAATCCCGCCACCGGCACGGTATTGAACTCAACAACAACAGGCACCGGTGACTTCACCTTCACCGAGCTTCCCGTCGGCAAGTACTCACTCAACGTCAGCAGTTCCGGCTTTGCCACGAAAAAGATTGACGACATCGATATCGCCGTCTCCAAAACGACGACTCTTCGTGTTGAGTTAGCTGTCGGCAGTACGGACATGATCGTCGACGTCACGGCCGACGCGATTCAGACCGATACCATCTCGAGCGCATTGATTTCGGTGGTCGACTCCAAGTCAGTGCAGGAGATGCCGATGAACGGACGTAACTTCACCCAGATGGTGAAGTTCGTTCCCGGCGCCAGCGCTCTCACCAACTCCGTCAACGGTTCGCGTACCGCCAGCATCAACTTCCAGGTGGATGGCGCCGACAACGTCGATCCGTGGCTCGGTATTGTTGCTTCGAACCAGGGCGGTATCGCCGGCGTTGCCGGCGGCCTCATTCCGATTGAGGCGATCGACCAGTTCTCCATGCAGTCTGGCGGCGAGGCCGACCAGGGCCGCAACGCCGGTGCGAACTCGAACATGGTGATCAAGTCAGGAACCAACAGCCTGCATGGTGATCTCTTCTACTTCGACCGGAACGAGTACTTCGCGGCAATCTCACCGGTTGCCGCGGTCGGCAGCAAGAAGCCGCTGATTCGTAATCACCAGGGCGGCTTTACTGTGGGCGGACCGATCTGGAGAGACCGTACCTTCTTCTTCATCGCCGGTGAAGTGCAGATTGCCAAGGCAAACACGGCCATCGTCGACACGGTCGTCTCCGATCCATGGATTACGGCTGCGACGGCCAATATCGCCAAGTACACCGATCCGACGACGAACGCTCCCTATGCCGCGAACCAGCTCAGCCTGAATCTGTACAAGGTGCTGTATCCCGCCAATACCAAGTCCGCCACAGCTACGGCGAACAACATCATCATGAGCAACACGGCGAACTACAACAGCTTCAATGGAATCCTGAAGATCGATCATCACTTCAGCGATGCCCATACGCTGTCGGCCCGCTATCTGGGAACCACCGGCAAGCAGACCGCGCCTACCTCGTCGTACTACGCGGACTACTTCCAGACCGCGCCGATGCACATCCATAACTTCTCGGTTGTGGATACCTACACCATCACACCGCGCGTTTTGAACCAGGTTACCCTGGCCACGAACTATTTTCTGCAGACCTTCAATGACGCCAACCAGGGCTTATATCCGCAGCAAAACGCCGGCCTGAATCTCGGCCTGTCGGGCATCATCGCCGCGGGTTCGCCTACCATCACCATGTCGCAGTTTGATACCGTCGGCGCGACGCAGCCCTCGGGCCGTACCGACGTCACCGGTCACGTGACGGATAACCTGCACTGGACGCTTGGCCGCCATGACATGAAGTTCGGCGGAGAGTTCCGCCACTCCAACGTCAACCAGCTCTACTTCTCCAGCGCCCGCGGCACCTTTGCCTTCGACGGTACGCGTGGTCCGTGGGGAGGCTCGGGTACGGCGCTTGGCGCACTGTCAGACTTCATCGCCGGCATGCCTTCCAACTCTTCGGGCGCCCGGCTGCTGCAGGGCAACGCGCAGCGTGTGTGGACTCTGAACACAGAAGATCTGTGGGCACAGGACAACATCAAACTCAACAAGCGCCTGAATCTCAACCTTGGTGTGCGCTATACGGTTCCGGGTGTGATCAATGCTGAGGCGGACGATATCTATATGTTCGTTCCCGGCTCCACGTCCGGCTCCGCTCCTGGCTTCAACAAGGGCTACTACCCGAACTACTTCTCCGGCGCCGCTCCGCGTGTCGGCTTCTCCTACTCGCCGTTCGATAACGACCGCACTGTCCTTCGTGGCTCCTACGGCTTGTTCTACGACTTCCCGGCGATGAGCAGCTGGATCTCCGGTACCACCACCAACGGCGGCGCAGCGTATGCGCAAAACAATCCGGCGGGGCCCGATGCTGCTGCGATCTTCAACCAAACCAACGTCCGGTGGGCGGTGAATGTCAATCCGTTTGCCAGCTCTACAGCTCCTCAGGTAGGCGCCTATGGAGTCAACCAGAACTTTAAGATGCCGCGCTCTTCGACGATAAGCTTCAATATCGAACAGCAGCTCTCGCGCACGACATTGTTCACCATCGGCTACGTCGGCACCTTCGGACGTCATCTGGAAGTGCTGTACAACATCAACCAGCCGAAGATCAGCGACCTGGCGGCGGGCGTCTCTCTGGCGAATGCACGGCCCTACCAGCAGACAACCTTCCCGAACATGAGCTCCAAGTTTGCGGGGCAGAAGCTGCTGGCCATCAACCAGTTGAACTTTGCCGCTAACTCAAACTTCCATTCGCTGCAGACCACCATCAAGCAGGCGGCCTGGAAGGGGCTAATCACAACTTTCAACTACACCTGGTCCAAGTCGCTGGACTATGCGTCGAGCAATACCACGCCGATGAATAGCTATGACCTGAAGGCTGACTACGGTCCAAGCACTTTTGACAATCGCCACGTACTGAACGGGTTCGCCTACTATACGCTGCCCAAGTTCACTGACAAAGCCAAGCGGATCACGCAGGGCTACCAGGTGAATGCGCTGGTACAGTTCACCTCAGGAACGCCTATCAACCCACAGTACTCCACCAACGTCGACGGAACCGGCGAGCTGAAGAATCGTCCTAACTGGAATGGTGTAAGCCCGTATGTAGGCGGTACGCAGCTTGCCACCAGCTCTTCGACCGGCCGTACGTATCGGTACCTGCAGGCCGCAAGCGTTGCTTTCAGCCAGCCGGCAAACTTTACCTACGGCAACTTGAGGCGTGACGCATTCTCGGGGCCGATCTTCCACACGGTTGATTTTTCTCTGATCAAGCGCACTCCCGTGACCGAGAGGGTAATGAGCGAGTTCCGTGCGGAGATCTTCAACGTCTTCAACCTGAACAACTTTGCCAGTCCTGAACCAGATCAAGTGGCAGGCCTTCAACAACTCGCAGGTCATGGAGCATCTCTTCTACTTGAGCGATGTCTATGGTCCTCGCGTCAACGGATCGCCGAACCATCGCGCCGCGGCCGAATGGATCGTGAAGCGGCTCGAATCCTATGGGCTGAAGAATGTTCACCTCGAGCCCTGGGGTCCCTTCGGCAACTCCTGGCAGTACAAGAAGTTCTATGGAGCTCTGGTAGAGCCTAACTACGCTCCTCTGATCGGCTTCCCGCTGGCCTGGACTCCGGGAACCAACGGACCCGTGACCGGTGAGGCGATACTTGCTCCGATCCACTCGCAGGCCGACTTCGCCAAATACAAAGGCAAGTTGAAGGGCAAGGTGGTGCTCATCGCCGATCCCAAGGTGATTGCCATGCACACCGAGGCCGAAGCACATCGCCTTACGGACGAGGAGATCGCGGCCCGCACGCGTATTCCCGATCCTTCCCGCATGGGCGGGTTCGGCGGAGCTCCTGCACGCGGGCCGGCTCCTGTGCCTGTCGATCGCAACGCTGCTCTGAAGCTGCGCAACGACACCAGCAAATTCCTCAGCGATGAAGGCGCCTTGGTCGCCGTCAACTATGGGACTAACGGCGATGGCGGTACCGTCTTCGCTACCTGGGGCGGATCACAGGATCCGAACGATCCCGTTCCTCCGCCGATGGTGGCCATCACGCCGGAGCACTACAACCGTGTTGTCCGTCTGCTGCAGCATGGCATGACGCCCAAACTGACCTTCGATATCGAGACCACCACCTATAAGGACAACCAGATGGGCTTCAATGTCGTTGGTGAGATTCCCGGCACGTCGAAGTCCGACGAGGTTGTGATGCTGGGCGGCCACCTCGACTCCTGGCAGGGAGGCACCGGAGCCACCGACAACGGCACCGGATCCTCGGTCGCCATTGAGGCCATCCGCATTCTCACCTCGCTGCACAAGCCGATGGCTCGCACCGTGCGCATCGCCCTGTGGGGTGGGGAAGAGGAGGGACTGCTGGGATCGAAGTTTTATGTCCAGCAGCACTTCGCTCCGCGCGACACCATGAAGCTGACGCCGGAGTATGCAAAGCTCGACGCGTATTACAACGACGACTCGGGCAGCGGACGTTTCCGCGGCATCTCCGCCAACGGCAACCTGCTGACCAAGGGAATCTTCGAACAGTGGATCGCTCCCTTGAAGGACCTTGAGATCACCACGGTCATCGGCGCCACCGCTCCGCCCACCCGCGAGCCCGGCGGCACCGACTCCACCTCCTTCAGTTGGATCGGCCTCAACGGATACGGCTTCATGCAGGATCCATTGGAGTACGGTACCCGCACGCACCACTCCAACATGGATCTTTACGACCGAGTGCAGCAGGGGGATGTGATGCAAGGAGCGGCCGTTGAAGCCTGGTTCGTGTACAACACGGCCACGCGCGCCGAGATGCTGCCGCGCAATCCAACTCCTGAACCGGCCACCAAGTAAACAACAATACAAGAAAAGGCCCGGCGCTCGTTGCCGGGCCTTTTCTTGTTTAAGCACTTTCGCAAACGTGAAAATACAGGCAAGATGGATTCGCTCGTGATTTCGCATATCTGGGCTGCGATTGTGTGGCTGCCGCTGGTCTCGCTGCTGAATGCAGAACACTCCCTCTGGCTCTGCTGCATCGTGCCCTGGGCGTGCGCGAATGCCATCATCTATCTCGCGCTGTGGAATGACCGTTTTGAAAGATCCGAACCGGAGAGCCCGATCACGCACTCTTCCCGGCAGCTCTTCCAGGGCGAGACGGTCGTGCCGCTGTGGCGGACGCTCCTGCCATACGTAGCCGTCGTTGTGGCCAYACAGGCAGGCATTGCATCTCTGATGAGCGGCAGCCCATGGATGGCGGCAGGCCTGTTCTCCATCTGCCTTCTGATTCTGCTGCTCGGTCATCCCATCGTTCGCCCCGATCGCCTGCGCCGTCAGCGCCGCCGTTTCTCCAAAGCCGCCTTCCTGCAGACTGCAACCGCTTTCTTCCTGCTGGCGACTGCGCTTACGCCCTTTCTGCAGCGGGCCTATGGTGTGCAGTCGTTGAATGGACTGCTCGCTATCCGGCCGCCGGTCATCAAATCCATCCAGGCGGGCGTCCCGAGTAGTGGCTACTCCGGCGTCATACTGATGCTGCCGCCAAAGCCGCATCCGCGTATCGAGCCGCCAACCAAGAGCGACCAGACATCGCTCTCGATGGCGCTCGCCAAGCCGGTCGTGATTCCCTTCGACGGAGTCTACTGGTACTTCAAACATCCTGACCTGCAACCGAGGCGGGATGCCAGGGTTCAGCACGGCGATCCCATCAAGGAGAACGTCCGTTCGACCGATGGACACCCTTTGCAGATGGAGGCGCACCAGCTCCTGCCCAGCCCCGTCAGCCTGGACTGCTGCCATGCACTGCGGGTGGAGCTGCTGAACGGCGATGCACGCCCGGGAATCATTCGTCTCGAGGTGCGGCTGAAGGATACTTCACTCAAGAACCGGCAATCGATCTCGCTCGGCAGCATCGTGATTCCCTCAAGCCAGGTCAAACACATCTCCCTGACGCGTCCACCGGTGCATGAATCGATGCGTTTTGAGCTGCCCGCAGCGGCTAGGCATCACCAGTTCGACGAGATCACGCTGGTGATTGCTCCCGATCGCGACCGTGCGCTCGCAGGCTCGAAGATCGCAATTCAGAACTTTGTGCTGATGCCGTAGAGGATCTCATTCCCCTACCCGGGTGCCCCACCCTCGCAACGCTAGGGTGGGCGGGATGTCACGAACCAGTTGGGAGCAGCGGGCTTTCTGCCCGCTGACACAGTGCGCCCGATCTTTCTCATGCCGGTCACAGATCGGCCCTACGGAGAATCAAGCGCTGAAGGCGCGCTCTATACCAGCCTGGGGCAACGCCCCAGGTTTTGGTGCCCACAAGATGTTAAAGGGCTGAAGGCCCGCCCTATATAACAGTCTTCAATCCGACCGTGTCGTTTCGACAGGCATACAACGGGTTTCACGAACGTTCCGTTTATGACGATTGGGGATTATAGATCGGGCCTTCAGCCCTCTAACCATTTCTCCATCCCAGCACCTGGGGCGCTGCCCCAGGCTGATATAGGTCGCGCCTTCAGCGCTCAACACATCTTCTTGCTCAATAGGAATGGGCTCTATTATTGCTCCACCCGAATCCAGATTACAACGTAGTGCTTCTCTCCCACTACAACGACTGCCCCAACCTCTTCTCTAACTCCGCACGATACGTCCGGCTCACACGGGAACGATGACCATCCTTCAACACCAGCTCAAACTCGCCATGCGACATCGAGTGCAGCTCAAGAATGCTGTCGATATTCACAATCGCCGATCGATGGACGCGGATAAAGCGCATCGCATCTAAACTCTCCGCAAGTTCGTTGAGGCTGGCACGATAGAGAATCTCTTTCCCGCCCACATGCAGGTTGGCATACACCCCCGCCGCTTCAATCCAGTCAATCTCTACGACACGAAGAAATCGCGTCACCCCCGCAGACTTCACGACCAGGCGATCGATGCTGCGCCCTGACGGTCCCGCCGCGGCGACCATACGCAGCATGCCCATTCCCAGTGCCTGTATGTTGCGTTCCTGGTGGCGGGTTTTGGCGCGGGCAACGGCGGCTTCCAGACGTTCGTCGCTGAACGGCTTCAGCAGATAGTCGAGCGCGTTCGCTTCAAAGGCGCGGATCGCATGCTGATCGTAGGCCGTGACGAAGATGGTGAGCGGCATGCGCTCGGCGCCGATCGCTTCGATCACACCAAGGCCATCAAGCTCCGGCATCTGCACATCGAGGAAGACGAGATCCAGCGCCTCGCGTTCGATTGCCTCTACCGCCGCCAGGCCATCACCCGCCTCCAACGCGGTTTCGATCTGGGCATCCTTCTTCAGCAGATCGACAATACGTTGACGCGCGGGAGCCTCGTCGTCGACGACCAGCACGCGCAGCCGTTCCGAAGACTGTGACGTCATGCCTCCCCTTGTCCGTTCTCGTTCGCAGACCTGAGCGGAAGCACGATCTCAACTTCAGTTCCGCCTGTGGGACGACGCGATACCGAAAAACTGCTCGCTCCGTTGTGCAGCGTTGTAATCCGTTCGCGAGTGACCGAGAGCCCCAGACCCGCGGATGTCTCCAGTGACCACTCCGGCGGCAGCCCAACGCCATCGTCGGCGATGCGGATCTCAACCTGCTCCGCACAGCGTTGCGCCGTCACCGTCACGGAGCCGCCCGCAGCACGCCGCGAGATGCCGTGACGAATCGCGTTCTCCACCAGAGGCTGCACGATGAAGCAGGGAACCAGGGCGTACTTCACTTCGGGATCGATACAGGTCTCGATGTGCAGCGCGTTGCCGAAACGGATCTTCTGAATCGCGACATAGTGATCCAGAAAAGCCATCTCTTCCACCAGCGGGACCTCCTGCCTGTCCCTTGACTCAAGCGACAGGCGCAGCAGGTCGCCCAGGTGTTCAATCATGCGGCGCGCCAGGCGAGGGTCCCGCTCCACCTGGGAAGAGACAGCGTTGAGCGCATTGAACAGGAAGTGAGGATCCAGTTGCATACGCAGCGCATTCAGCCGCGCCTGTGAGAAGCTGCGTTCCATCCGCTCCAGCCGCAGCTCGCTGTCGACATAGTGCTTGTAGTACAGAAAGGTCTGGCGCGCGCCGAAGATCAGCCAGTAGATCAACCAGCTCCACAGGATGCCGCCGGTAAAGGCATTGACGATCAGGCGCGTCCCGGCGAGTGCGCTCCAATGGGATATACCCATCAGAGCACGCATCGCCGTAGCAACGTAAAGATAGAAGGTGGTGAGCAGCAGGCTGGGAACAACCTGCGCCAGGATGCGAAGCCCCAGTTGCCGCTCCCGCAATGGCAGGCGGTCGTCGACCCAGAAGAGAAGGGGAGTGACCAATCCCCATGACCACCACTGCGCCATCGACATCAGCAACATGGTGTGCCGTTGGGGAGTGGACAGCTGGGGCAAAGCAAACAACAGACCAAGGAGGCTCCAGAGCGGAACCGCCAGCAGCCAGCGGCCCCAGCGTGTGGCCATCAGGCGGCTGTCAGCGAAAGATCGGGGTTGCGTTTCGATCACCACACCTCCTTGGCTGCATTTCTGTCCCGGCCAATCTTACCGCGTGGAGTATTTTTCCTGTGGGTGTAGTGCAGGGCGTGTGCATCTATGGACGTTTTCCGCAATGAAAACGCCGCTGCACGTTCCTCTCGGGATACCCAGCAACAGGAAAAATGCTCTAGCCTTCTACCGTGTAGCAAGGGTGATGTTGTCCGTATCGTCCAGGTGCATCTTGATGCCCCATCCATAGAAGTCGTTGACGATTGCAATTGCCACTTCGTTATCGCCTTCCTTCAGCGGCAGCGTCAAATCTCCGTTCTGGAGCGAGAGTCGGCCATCGGGCGCTTTGCGTGCAGACGCAGCCTGCATGTACAGATTCTTGTCGGCAAAGACCAGGTCTCCGTTGACATAGACGAAGGCCTCGCGGAGCCATCCGAAGGAGAGATGTTTTGCCTGCGCTTTGCTGGAGTGGATGGTGGTCTTCAGCCAAACGACGGACCGTGCAGGCCGGTCGGCCGGGACGCCATATACCCGGCTGGCATTGATGAAGCCGTCGCGTTCGGCGTCAATCGGCATCCACTTCGCGGAGACGGCAGGCATGCCGGCGTACGCAGGCGCCGTATTCGCTTCGAGCTTCGAGAAGGATGAGAGCTGCCAGTGGCGCACGTAGCGGTTGTCGGCGTCGGTATCGTCTTTCTCCGGCTCGCCGGTGAGGCCTTCGGTTGCATCCGGAGTGACGGTGATGTTGGAGAAGATGCCGGGGCCTTCAATCATGATGGAGCCTTCATCCACGTCCCCTTCCAGACGGCCGATCTTCAACGTCGGTGCCGCGGCTCCATTGATGAAGATGTTCATCCGCTTGCCATTGACCACGAGCTTCACATGGTTCCACCCATCCTGCTGCAACGGCGCCGGTCCCTGGTACTGCGGAAAGACATCCCAGAGCAGGACACCATGCGTCTCCGGAGCGTACTGAATGCAGTCTGGAGCGCTGTCGCACTTCGGGCGAGGGCGAAGGTAGAACATCTCGTAGTTATCTTTATCGGCGCGGCGGAAGATGAAGCCCGCACCCATGCCTCCGGTGGCGACAACGTCGTACTCAATGGTGCCGTTATGGAAGTTGACCGACTTCAACACGGCCGCTCCGGTGGGGATGTGTTTGGCATAGTTGCCGGCCTTCAGGGAGATCGCCGGGCGGCCCATGTACTCGGCGAAGTCAACGGCGCCAGCCGTCACCGTCCAGCCGTCATTGGTCATGGGGACCTTGATCGTATCGGCCGCGTAAGCAAGTTGCTCAGCAGCCAGGACAAAGAAGGTTAGAAGTATCCAGAGAGAGAACCGGCGGCGATACAACGAACCGCATTCCGAAAGGAGCGCTGGCGAATGAGTTTGCATGCGCCCGAGCCTATGCGGGAGTTACGGACCCGTCTTCTGAAATGTTGCAGACCGGACAGGCAAGTTGCGAAACGGCTCGACGGCCGAATGTAATTTGTCATCCTGAGCGGACGGGGTCCCCGGCCAGCTTTGCTGGCTGGGGTGGTTATGCGAAGAACCTGCTTTGTTGCTGACCACAAAACTGGGTGTCCCATCCATCGCATCGCGATGGGTGGGATGTTCGTAACGCTAGGGTGGGTCAGTGGAATCACTACACGTGATACAACACATTGCCCTCAGCGGCTAAAGCCGCAGTCATTTAGCGCTTCTGTACGGCATGGCTAAAGCCATGCCCTTAAGCAAAACATCGCGCTGCGCGCGAACGGATGCGCGGATAGCGCTTCACCGGATTGCTCCGTTGCGCGCAGCGCAACCATTTCGCACCAAAGGTGCGAATGCCTTGCTTAAGGGCACGGCTTTAGCCGTGCCGTACAAAGCGGTACAGACCGGGCAGATGGGTAACAGATTAGACCGGGGACATAGGTAACACTTTCGCGAGGTCGAGCGGAGGCGTGTAGAAGTCTGGCATGCCTTGGAGAGCGAGCGGAGTGTTGGAAGAGTTGGAGAGCGAGCGGAGTGTTGGAAGAGCGTGCCCGGTTTGCAGTGGAGTGGGAG
>NZ_JBFRCY010000259.1:0-5555 GCF_052113305.1 Terriglobus sp. YAF25 | reverse complement strand
GTTTGAGGGGAGCTCTGCGTAGTGAACGCGCGGATCGATGCCCTCGACGGCCGCTCGCGCTGCCGGATCCGGCCCATCGGAGACAGCCACGATCTCAATGTGATCGTAGGTTTGGGCCAGGGCACTCTCAACTGCTTTTCTAAGATCGTCGGGCCGTTTGTACGTTGGGATGATGATGCTTACAAGCCCTGGCTCGCACTGACCAAAGTCGTTGCGCACCGTCGTATCAACCATGACTGCTCTCCATCGCTGTCTGCGCCTCAGCGCGCAGGTTCGGCGGTAACTTTTCCAGCAACGCCGGTGTGACACCGCCCAGAAGCTGGTCGGATTCAAGCCATGTATCCTGCTCGGTCTCAGAACCTTCAGCGAAGCACATCTTCACGATGCAGGCATACGCCAGTGTCGTTGGTAGATAAGGATCGATCGGCGCCGACTCGGCAAGACCTTCCATGGCGAGCCAGGTGAGCATCGAGGCCGCTAATAAGTCGGTTGCCTGACGGCTACGGCGGTAACGCTGCCACGCGAAGAAGATGGCGCCCCAGAGCACGCCTGCGTACAGCAGCGATCCGACGAAGCCAAGGGACAGTGTCTGATCCAGATAGGTTTCGTGAGCATGGGGGACAGTCCACCCCTGATGGCCCGAGATCAGGCTCACGCGGCTTGGCGACCAGAACCCGGCATATCCAAAGCCCTGTAGCGGACGCGTCTTTACATAGTCAGAGAGCTCCGCCCAGAGCGGCGCACGATTGGAAAGATTGGATGTGTTCTGGGTATCGGTGCGGCCCATCATGAAAGCAGATTGTGCCGCGCCTAGTCCCTTTTGTCCCACAACGTAGACCAGGACTGGAAGCACAACCGCGAGGCATGCCACAGCCAGCATGGCGCGTGCGGGTGCGCTGAGGATCTTGCGCGCCAGGCGCAGCATCATGATGCCCGCCATCATCAGGCAGATGATCGTACTGACGCGTGAACGGGTGAGATAGAGCAGGATGAAAGCGGCGAACAGCGCGGGAGCAAGGAACTTGCGCCATGCCGGTCTGCGATCGAAGAGTGTAAGCCCGGAGAAGATGCCTGCCACAAGACTCATAGCCTGATAGTTGGCTTCGGCAACGCCCTGGAAACGATAGTCGGCATTGCGTGGATCGAAGATATGCTGCATGACCACATCGCCATATAAGGCAAGAATGGCAACCGCTCCGGTGACAAAGAAGGCGAGGACAGACATCTCTACGAGAGAGAAGCGTCGAGCAAAGGTGTAGATAGCGAGGATATTGATCAGGAAGACGACCAGCCGCTTGAGGGTAAGCGAGGGATCGTCACTCCAGGCAACGCTCATCACGGCCCAGATGACGTACGCTGCGGCGAAGTATCGCAGGTGGCCGGCGAAGCGTCCACGGCGGGGAAGTTCCCGCAGAAGGATGAGACAGAAGAATGCGATGACAGGCATCGCCAGCTGGCGGCTTGCGCTGCCCTGAAACGCCGCTGACTCCGCTGCTGCCGACTCCGCTGTTGCCCCGTGGACGATGAAAGGCAACACATAAGGAACTGAGTACCAGTAGCAGATACCAAGCGCGATGCCGCAGACGATCTTCACGAGCATCAACCGCCGGGTGATCTGCGAAAGCTCAAGGCGGACTCGTGCCAGCCGGTATGGTGTGAAGGCCGTGGGACGGGCGGTGCTCACGCATCACCTCGCGAAGGAAGCAGAGAAGAGCTCAGCTTCTTTCCGCCTGTCTCCAAAGCGAAATCGATGAGAGCAGGCGAGTCCCAGGGAACGTCCATCCATGCATCCTTGACCCATGAGCTTGCGGCGTCTCGCCGCAGCTCCTGAGGGAAGAGTGCGATGAACGGATTGTTCGTGGCTGCGGGACGATCTTCCACGTGTTTCTGTCCCAGGACCCCGCGCACATAGGCGGCCACCAGGTCTTTCCCTTTGCCGAACGAGAGATGGCTCACCTGCGTCGGACGCGTATTCATCTCGATCATCAATGGGTTTCCTGTATCCGGCTCACAGATGAAGTCGAAGCCGCAGAATCCGTTGATTCCAAGATGGGCAACGATGCGCGCCATGGCGTGGCGAAGCCGGGCGTCGTCCAGAACGCGAAGCACACTGGATGGTCCGCGGCTCTCCGTGGTTTGCACCACTTCAAACTCAATACTTGCGAGCAGCCGGCCCTGGTGTGCCATCGCCATGCTGGTGGCCTCTCGACCGGCGATCCACTGCTGTGCGCTGACTGCCGACTTCAGGCGCCGCGTCCAGGCGCGAAGATGCATCCACTCTGCATCGACCAAGCCGCGCTTCAGCACACGGGGAAGGCTGGGGGTCCGATGCAATTTGTTCCAATAGTCCTGCGCTTCCTCCATGGACCGAGCGATGCGTACCCCTTGGCCCCCCGCGCTTCCATCAGACTTTAGAACCAGCGGAAATCCCAGATGCGCAGCCGCGCGCGGCAGGTCGTCCGGTGTTGGTATGGGTTCTGTCGCCGGCACAGGCACCTGGAGTTGGTGTGCCTGGTGCAGCAGCTCGAATCGTGTCCGTGCCAGTTGCAGTGCTGCTGACCCCGCAGTGGTTGACTCAATCAGATGCCGCAGGCGCAAGCCATACTCGTTGTCTTTTCCGGCCAGCAGCAATCCGTAATGAAGTACGACTTCGTCGGCCAGAATCAGGCTGTCCGGTTGTGTAGCATCCAGGGCACGCTCGAAGCTGCGGAAGGGGCGCATCTGCCAGAAGTGTGTCCACTGCGAGATGACTCCGGTCAGCCGTGCCGGATGATTTGCCGGCGAGAGCAGGCTTACCTCGCAGCCGAGGCTGTGTAAGGCAAGGGCAAGACGCGCGCCCGAGAGCCACTCACGAGCCGTAGCGATCAGCACGCGAGGAGCCCTCGTGCCGTTGCCAAACTCATTTGTTCCCGGTGCTGTCACAATCTGTGTGCCCCCATCTTATGCATTTCGACCAAACGATGTCGTTCCTTGCGGGCTCGTAATTTCACGTCTGTAAAAGATCTGCCTGATGATTACAACCACAATACTGCCGGGCAACATCGCCAGGGCCACGCCAACGACATTCAATTTGCCTACCAGGGCAATCGCGACGAGTACCTGCACCACGAACCCTGCCAGGTTGGCATAGAAGACAAGGCCCGCCTTGTCCAATGCAGTCAGGCCATAGCTCTGCGCCAATGTTGCGGCAACGGCAATGAAGTTAAGAGCAAGAAAGAGCAGGATCAGCCGACCGTTGTCGGGAAAGGCTTTAAAGATCAGCCGGGCGACCCATGGGCCCAGAGCAAGCACTCCGGCGGCACATGCAGCCGAGCCCAACAGCAGAGCGCGGTCGTAACGGGCAATCACCTGCCGCAGGCCGGATCTTCCATCCTTTGCCAGAGCGCGCGCGACCACCGGAGCCATTGCGTTCTGCAGGCTGTTCAATGCTACTCGTGGAATATTGACCACGCTCTCGCAGATGGCATACGCGCCCACACTTGCCGGCCCCAGGACAGCCCCCAGCAGCCATGGGTTGCATTGGGCGCTCGCCATCGAGATCATGTTGCCGCCCAGCAGCCATCCGCCCAGACGAAGGTCCCGTCGAAGGTCTTCATACACATCGCGCAGGCGGATTTTGAAGGTCTTCCATTCAGTCAAAAGCCAGTACAGAGATACCACCCCGGCGCCAAACGAAAGGACCTGCAATGTCTCGGGTACATGCAGCCGGCCGAAGCGGTACAACAGCTCCACGCCGGCGATCTGTAGACCGACCGTTGCTAACTCGGTCCAGAAGGCGGCTTTGAAGCGGAGCTCCGCAAAGTACATGCGCCGGGTGAACTCACGGAACAAAATGGCCATTGAGGTGACAGCCAGCGGAACCATGACATTGGCATAGAGATCGTAGTGATGGCCCGCTGTCCACCAGCCGCCCATCCATAAAAACAACGCGAACACAAGGCAGGCACATACCTGCTGTCCGACAATGCTTCCCAGAAAGATATGCTGCCGTTCCTTCGGCGTTGAAGGCATGCGGAACATGAACGGAGCCCAGGAGAAGACGCTGCAGATCTGGATAAAGATATCCATAGACCGCTGCGTAAGGATGTAGGTACCAAACTCTGCGCGGCTGCCATGTCTACTGAGAATGGCGGCGACCACCATGTTGCCGAAACTATAGGTCACCTGGTCGGCCAGGGCGTATGTCAGGCGGTCGCCGGCAACTGCACGCCCGCGACTCCACATGGCGCGCAGCCTTCCTGGTGGCGGCAACGGCTCTTCGGGCGCAATGCTCGATGCTGGAAGGCTCATGCGCACGCGCTCTGATTGAGCTTCAACCTTTTCTCCATGTTGGTTCGGCCAAGTTCCAGATATGCCTCGTTCACCACATCCCCATTGCGCGACCACAGAAACTCACGAGCACGCATCGGGGCTGCCCAGCTCATCGCAAGTAGCTTTTCGGCATTCTCAGCCAATTCAATCAGGGCCTGACGCCAATCTTCAATTGCCCGTTTGGGGGAGACGACCGGCAGCCTGACTCCACAGGTCGCGTCCACCATGTCCTCGGCGCCCTGGTGACCAAAGCATAAGACCGGTACACCTGCGGCCATCGCCTCAAGCACCACATTGCCGCTGGTGTCTCGCAGACTCGTGAAGCAGAAGAGATCGGCATGGTGCATCGCCGCAACGGCTTCAGGGAAGGGAAGGCGCCCGGCGAACCTGACAATATCCTGCAGCCCGAGCCTTTCTGCCTCCGCGGTCCACAACTCTCGCATCGGCCCATCGCCAAGCACGGTCAGCCGGAACTCAGCCTGCTTACGCGCCTTACTGAGGGCACGCAGAAGAATCGGCAAAGCCTTGCGCGTCTGCAATTCGCCGCTCCACAAAAGCTCCAACGGTCCCGTCTGGTCCCCGCGCCGATTCTCCTCCAGGCGATGCTCAAACCGGGAATGGTCCGGCTCCGCTACATCTCTCAGCCCCGTCTCCAGCAGCAGGTCCACCTTTCGCCCCCAGGCACGCTCGTAATCACGCTGGTTGGTGGAGTTAGAGGCATAGATCTTCGCCGCACGGCGCGCCGCCCGCCGGACCCGCGAGTCGCGATAGAGCGTGTACTTGTTCGCGATTGCCCTGGCAGCCTCTTTGGCGGCTTCCTTAGGAGGTAGCAGCGATAAAAAGCTCATCGGATAATTCTGCGATCCTCCAACCGGTCCCCAGAGAAACGGAATATCAAGTTCGTATCCATAACCAGGTTCACGGAACGTATTCACGGTCGCCTGGTGTACCAGGTCGAAGTGTTCCCGCGCGTGCAGGCTCCGTGCCAGCTCGATCGCCAGTTTGTGCCAGTGATGATACGCGTTGTAGTTATACGCAAAGGCTCCATGAGCAGGAGATTCGGCGCGGAGCCTGGCATCCGGCTCCGGAGTATAAAACCGTACCTCCGGGGGGAGAAGACCTTCCTCCTGTGCCCGTTCGAGTGCGCCAAAGTTGTCCTCGCTGGTAAGGACATGCATCTGGGCTACGCGTGAACCCTCCAGCAGCCTGCCCCAGCCAACAGCCCACTCCGAGCCGCGATATGG
>NZ_JBFRCY010000258.1:0-6997 GCF_052113305.1 Terriglobus sp. YAF25 | reverse complement strand
GCTCCGGCGTAGCCTGTCCATCGGCCCGGGGGTCGGTAGCGCCAAAGTTTACTCCGAGTGTCTCGTCACGCATCACGGCGTTGCCGCGTCCCATCACCTGCGAGTAACGCGGCACCAGGATGATCTGGTGGCCCTGTGAGGCGAGCTGTTCCAGCACTTCGCGCGAGTAGCCATCCTCAACGCTGACGGTGCAACCGGAGTTGCCTTTGTTGAAGCGGGCAGCATCCATCGCCGCCTGGATATTCATGCCGAAATCTACGACGTTGGCAACGAACTGCGCATGAGCCTGGGCCTGGTTGAAACCGGACATGATGCCGAAGCCGATGGTCTTGTCATCCTGCTGCATCATCGCGGGAATGATGGTGTGCAGTGGCCGTTTATGCCCTGCAAGTGAGTTAGGCTGGCCAGGCTGCATGTAGAAACCGCTGCCGCGGTTATGCAGCACAAAGCCTGTGTGCTCCGCCACCAGGCCAGAGCCGAAACTGCCCGCATCCGACTGAATGAATGAGACCACCATGCCGTCGCGATCGACGGTGGCGAGGTACGTCGTGTCCGATTGCAGCTTGTCGAGCTGTGCCTTGCGGTCGGAAGGAAGAACCTTACAGTTAGCTTGATCGGTGATGCCTTTGGCGCGCTCCTTTGCGAGCTCCTTCGAGATGAGCTTCTTCGTGGGAATCTCATCCGTGTTTGGATCGCCGACGTAGTGAAGCATGTCGGCATAGGCAAGCGCCTTGGCCTCCATCTCGATGTGCAAGGTCTTCGCCGAGTCATGCCCCCAATCGTGTAATGGGTAGAGCTCCATGACGTTGAGCATGGAGAGAGCAGCGACTCCCTGGGTGTTYGGCGGAGTCTCATAGACGCGCCAGCCATGATAGGTCGTGGAGATGGGCTCGACCCACTCCGGCTTGTACTCGGCAAGGTCGGCCTTGGTGAGAAAGCCGTTGCTCTGGTCAGAGAGCCGAATGATCGCGTCAGCAATAGGGCCGCGGTAGAAGGCATCCGCGCCGTTCTTTGCAATCAGGCGGAGGCTGTTGGCGAGATCGGGATTGCGGAAGATCTCTCCCTCGCGCGGGTAGGTTCCTTTGGGGAGAAAGATAGAAGCGAAGGCTGCTCTGTCCTTGAAGGGCATGCCGTACTGCGCCCAGGTAGCCGAGTCGGTTTCGGTGACCGGGAAGCCATTCTCTGCCAGAGCGATAGCAGGCGCGAGGTCAACCGCAAGCGGCAGCTTGCCGAACTTGGCATGCAGCGCGGCCCATCCGGCAACGGCGCCGGGAACGGTGACCGCATAGATGCTGGTGCTGTCCATCTTGGTAACACCCTTCGCTCTCATGGCATCGATGGTCTCCGCTTTGGCGGACCAGCCGCTCGCGTTGAGGGCGTACATCTTCTTTTCCTTCGGGTCCCAGACGATGGCGAAGAGATCGCCTCCGATTCCATCCATCTCAGGCTCAATCACGCCCAGAGCCGCATTCGCTGCGATCGCCGCATCGACGGCGTTTCCTCCTCTGGCAAGGATGGTGGCGCTGGCCTGTGAGGCAAGTGTCTGCAGCGTAGCGGCGATGCCGTAGCGATTGGCGGTCATGGAAAACGCATTCTCGCGGGAGGGCTCGGCAGGATGCTGGCGCGAGTCACGAACATATCCGCCTGCTGCATTGGGCGCCGGAGTTGTCCCCGCGGGGGCGGAGCCGAACTGCGCCTGGGCAGCCGATATGAGAAACAGAGAAAGAATGCCGGAGTGCAGGTGACGAAGGTGCATGACTGGTCGAGACCTTGCGAGAAGATGTCGCTAGTATACGGACCGGGTTATTTCGTTCATCGGACATCAGGCCTATACAGAAGGGGCGGATATGGATCGCTACTGTCCGTTCTGTGAACCTGTTGATTCCGTTGCCCCAGTGCATATGACCAAAGAATTGCTCCAGCTCTGAGAGCATTGCGTTGCCGGTAACTGGACGTTTTGAAATACGCCCTAGTCAAAGATCACGGTCTGATGCGTTCAAGATCGCGAACTTTGCGGACGAGGTTGGGTTATCGCAAATATATCCACAGCCTTATCCCCCTGGACCTAGCAGACGCTTAATCCAATGCCAACGCTCCGCCTTGTGAGAGAACGGATATGCAATCGCTGCCGGTATCGTGAGCTCAATCTCTGTTCCGGCGCTCTCCTGGCTCCAGATCTTCAGTTGTCCGCCGATCTTCTGGGTTCGTTCCCGCATGCCGACAATACCCCAATGACCATCGCGGCCGCGAATCAACACGTCCTGACTCATTCCCACGCCGTCGTCGCGAACCCTGAGCCGTACCCGGCTAGGGTCATACGTGATCTCAACTTCGATCTTCGAAGAGCTGGAGTGTCGAAATGCATTGGCCAGTGCCTCTTGTCCTATCCTGATTACCTCGTCGCCGACTGTTGCATCGAGGGGCTGTGGCGTTCCGATCACGCTCAGGCTGAAACTGATCTCATGATCCTTTCTGAGTTCCTCTCCGGATGCCGCCAGCTTGTCAGGCAGTTCATTTGCTGAGATCTCGTCATGACGAAGATCGCGAACTCGTTCCCGTCCTTCATGGAGAACTTCGTCGGCGCGATCGAGCACGCTCTCCATCTGGTTACGTGCAGGATGATCCTGGGGAATTGCCTTCTTCACGGCGTCAAAGCGCAACAGGAGACCCTGAAAGCCTTGCAGCAGTGTGTCATGCAATTCGCGGGCGATACGTGCCCGCTCTTCAAGGCGAGCGCCTAACCGCTCCCGTACGTGTGCTGTTACCTGTTTTAGCCGCAGCAGGTAAAGCAGCCACAGGCATCCTGCGAGAACGGCAACGCAGAGAAGTCTGAACCATAACGTCTGATCAAACGCCGGCAACACCACAAAAGACAGCGTTGATCCAGCTTCATTCCACACACCATCGTTATTGCAGGCGATCACTCGAAATCGATACGAGCCCGGGTCGAGGTTGGTGTAGAAAGCCTCTCGACGTGTTCCTGCGTCCTGCCAATCCTTGTCCTGGCCTTCGAGCTTATAGCGAAAACGAACTCGTTCGGGAATCGTGAGACTTGTCGCTGTATAGACGATCTGTAGATTCCTCGTCCGAGGCGGCAACCTGAAAAACGTAGAGGTGTCGTATTTCCTGTTATTGGCAAGAACGGACTCGACCAATACCGGCGGCGGCACGTCATTCCGTGTAACGCGCTTGGGGTCGATCCAGGCCAGCCCCTTTGTGGTGGCGAACCAGAGGTGGCCATCAGTAGTTTGCGCGGCCGAGGGCGAGGCGAGAGATCCTCTGAGTGCAGCAGTAAAACCATCCAGCAAACCAAAACTTTCGAACTCCACTTTGCCGGAGCTCAACTGTTGCAGCTGAGCTTCGCGAATATGAATCACTCCCCGCTGCTCGGTGAACCATAGGCCATCGTCAGAATTCGCAAGGATTCCCGAGACACCGCTGAAGGCACTTCCGTCTGCCGGACTTACAGGTTGAAACCGGCTGCCCTCCCAGAACTCCAGACCGAACTCGCCACCGATCCAGATCTTCGACCCTTTGCCCTGGATCGACGTAATGGTTCCCACCTGGATACCGTCTTTTCTGGAGAAGGTTCTTACTCCATCTCGATCCAGCATTGCGATGGTGTTCGCGAATCCGAACCATATACGTCCCTGCGAATCAGTAAACTCGGCGGTCGCGGTACCGCGCGGGCCACCCAGACTTTCGAGGCTGGTCCATGCAGACCTCTCCAGCCGAAAGGTCCCTGTGTCCATCGATACCCACAGTCTGCCTGATTGATCCTGGGTCATCGCTTTGACGCGCGATTGCACGTTCACAGCGATCCTATTTGTCACCGGCAGATTGAGCCGACGCAGCGTCTGGCCCTGTCCGGCAGGCACGGCCGCGGCGTAGTTGTACGTTACGACTTCCCGTGTCGAACCGGTCTCATGTTCACTGGAAAGGCGGAAGATCGACCACGGTGTTGCCAGCCATACAGCACCGTTCGGATCACGATAGACGCAATCGACGTACCGGTCACGCAGCTGCGTGGCGATCTTGTCATTCTGGATTTTCACCAGAACCTGCGGCCCAATACCCGCAGCCCAAAGCGCGCCTTGCTCTCCCGCTGCCAGCGCATTGGTCGTGAATGATTGCAGCGATGGGATCGGCAGAGCGCCGCGATTCGCGACCGGCTGAACCGTGACTGAGACGACAGGGCTCTGCCGGAATCGATCCAGTCCACCGCTGGTGCCGATCCAGAGGTTGCCCTCATGGTCTTCCAACAGGCAAGACACGTAATCGCTGGTCAGGCCGTCCTGTGGAGTGAACTCCTCCACCTCAGGGTCGTGAAACCGCCACGCGGACGGGCCTTCAATCTTCGGTGGAYGCAGGCGTTCCGGGTATGGAACGCGACGGATCCCATTGCCCAGGCTGGTGATCCAAAGACTTCCTTGCTGATCGAATGCGATTGCCTGCGATCCTACAAGGACTGCCGGCCCCCGCTTTCCGCTGTCTCTTCCGGGCAACGGAACAGGTCGTACACCGTAGCCCGTCTCCGCCATCCACAATGTGCCGTCGGAGGATTCGGCAAAGTTTCTGACACGAAGCAGGCCCTGTGCTGCTGTCTGGAACCGGCTTTCTCCTTCCACGAGATACACCACGCTGGTCGGAGTCCCCACCCAGACTGTTCCGGCGCGATTCACAAAGACGGTATTGGCCGGGCCCGAGAAGCCCGTATCCGGTCCAATCTTTTTCCAGCGTGAACCTTCCAGCCGGACAAGCCCATCTTTCCCCGCTGCAATCCAGATCACACCCTGCCGATCGCGCGCAAACGCCAGCACCTGACTGGAAGGCAGTCCGTCGGGCTTCCCATAGTCCGTGACTCTCCCGTCCTTAATAAAGCTGACCCCTCCGTACCAATAACCCACCCATAGGCCACCATCGGGTGTGGCGAAGAGAGAGACGATGTTACGTTGCGGAAAGGCCCGACCTGATTGCGGTTTATAGGCCTGGAATTGAATGCCGTCGTAACGGAATAGTCCGGTTGCCGTCCCCAGCCACAGATAACCATCTGTAGTTTGGGCCAACGCGCGTACCTGGCCCGGCGCTCCTTCAATGTAGGTCCAGCCTGTGTGATGAAGCTGGGCGAGCGTGCGATCACGATCGATCCCGTATAGAGGGATACAGAAAAACAACATCGCCAGGCAGAGCCATGACCTCAGCTCTCCATGCCATCTGCCCGCAGGCAGACGAAGTTGTAACGAATGCGGCAACTTCATGTTTCCTCGGCAAAAACATTAGAGCATTTTCCCTGTCGGTGTAATGTAGGGCGTCCGCATCTATCGGCGTTTTCCGCAATGAAAACGCCGCGGCATAGCCTCGGTACCTCAGCGGCTAAAGCCGCATGTATTTCAGTGCGGGTGACGGGACGGCTGAAGCCGTCCCCTTAAGCAAGACATTCGCACCTGCGGTGCGATGAGCTCGCTGAAGCACTAGAGCTCTTCGTGATTTATGTCACAAACTTTAGACTCAGGACACTAGCAAAAGTCGAATCAATCAAGATGCCTAATCAAAGATCACAGTCTTGTTCCCGTAGTAGAGAATCCTGTGCTCCAGGTGCCAGCGAACAGCGCGTGAGAGAACGATGCGTTCCAGGTCGCGGCCCTTGCGGACGAGATCTGGGATCGTGTCTCCCTGTGTAACGCGAACGACATCCTGTTCGATGATGGGGCCTTCATCCAGGTCGCTGGTGACATAGTGGCTGGTCGCGCCAATCAGTTTCACTCCCCGATTGAAGGCTGCGTGATAGGGTTTAGCCCCAATAAAAGCGGGCAGGAACGAATGATGCACGTTGATGATGCGTGCCGGCCACATTGCGACAAACTCCGGCGACACGATCTGCATATAGCGCGCCAGCACCACCAGATCGACGCGGTATTCTGCAAGCAGACGTTGCTGCTCCTGCTCTACCTGCGATTTATGGTCGCGGTCGATCGGCAGATGAACGAAGGGCACGCCGTAGAAGCCGGCCAGCTTTCCGCCATCAGGGTGATTACCGATGATAAGTGCAATCTCACACTCGAGCTCGCCGGCCTGGTAGCGCTGCAGCAGGTCGGCCAGGCAATGCAGGTGCTGCGAGACGAAGAGACTGACGCGCAGTTTGACATCACTTTCGGCAAGCTGCCAGCGAATGYCGTACTCATCGGCGATCTTGCGGAAGCGCTCGGCGAAGACACGTTCGTGAATCAGCTCGCTGGCGCATTCGAACTCGATGCGCATGAAGAATCGCGCTAGCTCCGCGTCCTGGTGCTGGCCGGCATGAAGGATATTCGCGTCATACTCCGACACGAGGAAGTTCATGATGGCCGCAACCAGGCCTTTGCGGTCAGGGCATTCAAGCAGGAGAACARCTTTCGTCATCGCAGGTGTATCTTACACACCTCAAACCGGTGAAGGAGTGACGTCGGGCTGCAGCCGGCGGAAGAAGAAGTACGACGCGCTCCACAGTACTCCGGTGCCTACCGACCAGCTCCATGCTGCGAACTCATCACCAACGGCGAGATGGGCGATCAATGCCGAGACGAGCGTGATGGCGAAGCCGGCGTAGGCCCACTCCTTGAGACGCGCCGGAACCATAGGAATGAGCAATGCAGCCAGGCCCGCAAACTTGGCCCATGAGAGCTCGATTCGGAAGTAGCCAGGGAAGCCGAGATGAGTGAAGGTCTCGRCCACCTGGGGTAACTTCAATTGGGCGTAGGCGGTAAAGCCTATCTGCAGAGCGAAGATCACGGTGGAGATCCAGAAGCCCGCGACGAATGCTTTGGAAGCTTTCATTGCATGTCTCCCGCGAGTACACGCTCCAGGCCGCCAAGAAACTTCTGCCAGCCGTAGTTTGCCCCCTGATAAGCCGTCTGCTGATCGGCGCGGAAGCCGGAGTGCTCCATGCGGAGATGGGTGCCGCCCTGTGTCGGCGCTAGCGTAAAGAGAACCACGCTTTCAAGCCCAAGAGCATTCCAGC
>NZ_JBFRCY010000257.1:0-8764 GCF_052113305.1 Terriglobus sp. YAF25 | reverse complement strand
TCGTCAAGTGGCGCAAAGCGTTGGTCCACACGGCTGACCGCCTGTTTCCACGAAGCTACGACAACCTTTATAAAGAGCTCGTCCATCGTTCCTCATCCTTTTTGCGGAGTTATCCATTGGATGTCTTCGCCGTCGTGGCGATGCGAAACGATGCGACTTAGTTCTTCTCGTGATTCCCCGAGGTGAGCTTCTTCAGGATGAACTCCTGGGCGAGAGCGTTGAGCATGCGCCCTCCTGCGGCCGTCAGCGCTGTGTTGAAGACAAGACTGGGACCGCGATTGGATTCCGGATAGTAGAGGTTTGAAAGCGCACCCGAGGCGAGGTCGCCTCCGATAGACGAGTAGTTGAACTGCCACTTCCCGTTATCGCCCTTGCAGATAAATGGACTGGAGAGCGCATGCAGTGCGCGAGACTTCCTTGTGCCTGTCCCCTGGTAGAAGTAGCGCGGATCCTGATGGAGGAGCGACGGCAGAACAGCGCCGCCAATAAGGATGTCGCTCACGCCGTCGGCATAAATGGCGCCATATCGTTGACCGTATCCCTCGGCGCCCTGGCGAAAATCAGGGCGGTCCGCAGCCTGATAGATGCCCGAGATAAACCCAACTCCGGCAAAGGTAACAACGTCGGTAGAAGCCTTCAGAGCCAGGCGGAATTTCAGCGCACTCGTCATCGGAACCGCATTGTGGTCATAGACCACGTAGAAGTTCGGGATCACACCCAGTACGCGCTGCTTCTCTTCTTCCTTGACCTGCTCCTTCGCCAGCTCTTCCGGAAAGATCGCAGTCACCTCGGTATCGAGCGTCGCGATCGCAAGCTTGATCTCCGGCAGTTCCATATACTGCCCCGGCGTCAGCGTCACAGAATTCGATGTCCAGGAAGCAAATCCATTGACCGACACGTTGAACGTCACCGCAGTCCCCGAGGGCACACGCGGTAGCAAAAAGACACCGTCCCCTCCTGAAACCGCAGAAACGCCATCAACCGTCGATCCGTTGCGAACAACGGTAATCTTCGCTCCCGGAATGGCTGCGCCGTCGGTATCCATAACCACACCGGCAATGGAGCCGGGCTGGGGCGCCGGGCCTTCTGGAACGGCAATCATTTGCTGTGCGCGTGCGATTACCGCAGCGAAACAGAAGAACAAGACGAGCAATTGTCGCGAACAGGGCATATAAGTCTTCCCAATAGATGAGGGGAAAGGTCTGAAAGACGCGGACTTTTGTGCAGTTTTATGCGGTTTTACGGGCTGTTCGGCTGCACATAGCCCGCAAAATAATTTGCATCCGATATCCCATGGCGTGAGCGACAAGACCAGAAACGCAGATCAAGGTTGCGGTCACCCGATGTAATTGCATGCCAAAACAAAGGTTTCGCCTCATAATTGGGAGTTGAATAAGATCCATCGCCCGAGAAGAAAAGAATGCGGCCTACCACTCCCGACGGAAATGAAATGCTCATCGATGAGCGCCGTCATCACATCCTCAGCAAGATGCAGCAAGAGGGACGGGTCCTGGTCTCGGAGCTTTCTGACACTCTGGGCATCTCGCGAATTACGATCCGCAAAGATCTGGACTACCTGGAATCCAAGGGCATGGTGCGCCGCACCCACGGCGGCGCCATTCCTCCGCAGGGAAGCATCCTGCAGGATCTCTCTTTCCGCGAGAAAGAAAAAAAGCAGTTCAAGGAAAAGCAGCGGATCGCCAAAGCGGCTGCCGCGCTTGTGGAAGAAGGCACGTGTGTCCTTCTGGACTCGGGCACCACAACCAGCGCCATTGCGCAGGAGCTGAAGCGGTTCTCGCACTTAACGGTGATCACCAACGCGGTCAACATCGCCGCCGAACTCTCCGGGACGGACTTCGAGGTCATCATCACCGGGGGCACACTGCGGAAGAACTCCTTCTCTCTGGTAGGCCCGCAGGCAGAAGATATGTTCCGCGAGGTTCACGCTGACATTCTTTTCCTCGGCGTCGACGGCTTCGACACGACCATCGGCGTCATGACACCCAATATGCTTGAGTCGCGTGTGAACCGCGCCATGGTCAAATGCGCCACGCGTGTGGTCGCGGTCTGCGACTCCACCAAGTTCGGCCACCGCAGCCTGGCGCTGATCGTTCCTCCGACAGCGATCCATGCCGTGATTACGGACGATCAGATCCGTGACGAAGATGTGGAAGCACTGAAAGCATCAGGCATTGAAGTGATCATCGCCTAGGCGAAAGCATTTTCCCTGTTGCTGGGTATCCCGGAAGCGGTGTGCAGCGGCGTTTTCATTGCGGAAAACGCCCRYAGATACSGAATCCCTACACTACACCTACAGGGARAATACTCGAATCGCCTATTGCGGAAACAGCTTGAGGGCGTTGTCGCGATAGACCTTCTTGAGCACATCGTCCGGCAGGTAGAGCCCGTAGATGTTCCACCGTCCCTGCCGCGACGCATGCGAGGGATACTCGAAGTACTCGTCATCGGTTTCCAGGAAGCGATAGTACAGCCGGTACATCTCGATCTCCGGAAGCAGATCGGTGCCGAACAGAATGCGATCGGCATACTTCAGGAAAAACCTGCGAGCGGTGTAGGGCTGCCGGCCCAGCTCCGGCGTGCGGGCGCTGATGTCGATCATCAGGTTCGGCAGCGCCTCCATCTGCTCTGCGAGATAGGCCAGATCCTCGCCTGACTCAGCACAGTGGGCTCCCACAAAGGTCATCGAAGGGTGACGCGCAATCACACGGTTCCGCTGTTCGAGCAACTCCCGCTTGCTGAACAGTGAATTGCTGAAACCCCAGTCAGGATGAGCGGCGAGCTCTTCATAACGCTCGTTCTTCGCGTCAATGGGATCGAAGAACGCACTCGGGTCAGCGGTGTGGAACATGACCGGCAGGCGAAGCTTTCCGCACTCCTCGAAGATGGGAATCAGACGCTCATCGTCGATCCGCAGCAGCTTGCCTTCGCGGTCACGCACGGAAAGGCCAAGGTCCTTCCAGAACTTGATACCGATCGCTCCGTGCTCCACCAGGCGATGAAGACGAGCGATGGTCACCTGGGCAAAGTCGTCGCGTTCGACACCGTGCCAATCCATCCACCCTATGCTTGCAAAGCGATCCGGAGCTGCCTGATGAAACTTGTCGAGCATAGCGATCGCACGATCGCCCACCTGCATGGTGATGTTGACGATGCGTTCGACGCCGCAGGCATCCATGATGCGCAATACCTCGGCAGGCTCCATGGAGTCGAGATGGTTGTGATAATCGATGACTGGAAACTTCGGCTTCAACGGCGTCCGCACGGGCGTGACCAAGGACGACCGCGGCTGAAACTCGCCCAGTGGAAGATCGACACGCGCCACCGCACTCACTATATCGACGAACTTGTCGCTACCTGCCATGCTTCCTCCGATTTCTCACGCTCCGTGATATGCCGCTTTTCAGGCTCCGTGATATGCCGCTTTTCAGGCTCCGGGAATATGCTGCGCCAGAAATGCCTTCCGAAACTCCGCATCGCGAAAGGCCTCAGTTCCGCCGGGACGCTGCGTTGAAAGCGCTGCCGCGACATTGCCCATGGCCGCACAGATCGGCAACGGTTCCACTGCGAGAAAGCCTTTCAGAAAACCTGCATTGAAGCTGTCCCCCGCACCGATCGTATCCACCGCTGCCACGGGAATCGCGGGAACGTGCCAGAGACGATCTCCCTGCCGCACCACCGCACCTGATCGTCCCTGCTTGACGGCAACCACAGGCACGCGCCTCGCGAGACGGCTGATCGCCTCGTCCAGATCATCGCAACGGGTCATGCGGCGAGCCTCATCATCGTTTGGCAATAGAAGATCGATGGAATCGAGCATGCGGTCCAGAATGCTGCCCCATTGATCATCCGGGTCGTCGTTGGTGTCGAGAGAGACCGTACATCCTTCAGCGCGCAGCTCGCGGCAAAGCTCAGGCAGTTCGGCATGTAAACCGCGCTGCAAAAACAGAGAGGAGATGTGCAGGTGCTTCGCCTGGCGAAGATACTCCCGATCAATCTCTGCAATCGTAAGCTCCGCCATCATTCCGGGGTACGTGAGGATGCGACGTCTCGAGCCATGATGCAGCAGAATCGTCACCCCGGTCTGCGACTGCGCTTGCACCACATCGCGCGGCAGGTCGACACCGGCTTCGTGCAACCGCTCCAGTGCGATGGCGCCCAGAGGGTCGCCTCCCACCTTGGTGATAAAGCCCACCCGGCAGCCCAGCGTGGCGAGGTTATGCGCCAGGATGGAGGACGAGCCACCGAGTGTCATGCGGAAGTCTTTTGCCAGCACCTCCCGCTCGAAGGGCAACTCCTCCTCGAGACCGTACAGAATCAGGTCGAGGTTGGTTTCACCGAGAACGACAAGGTCGAGCGCAGGCATCTTCAAATCGTCACGACACGGCTGAGATTGCGCGGGTTATCGGGGTCGAGGCCTTTTTCCAGACCGCGGTAGCTACCCAGCAATTGTCCCCACACCACATACACAATAATGCGTGCCAACTCGGGCACTGGCAGGTCAAGTTCGATGACCAGATCGGCAAACTGCCGCAGCTCAGGCGTGGCCATGTTTGCAATCGCCAGCGTGCGGCTGCCAAGCTCCTTCATCTCACGAAGCACGGCGACCTCGGCGTCGAAGGCTGACTCAGAGAGCAGCGCGCCGACAACCGTATCGGGTCCGACGATGGACTTCGGTCCGTGGCGGAATTCGAGCGTGTGGAAGAACTGAGCATAGCTTGACGAGGACTCCATCACCTTCAACGCGGTCTCCTGTGCGATGGCGTACAGCGCCCCCTGCCCCAGGAAAGCAAAGTCATCGACCGGAGCCTTGGCGAAGGCCTCCACCTGCGGTCCATAGACTTCCAGAAGGCGCTCAAGATGATCGGGCAGCGCACGCAGAGCAAAGAGAAAAGCTTCGTCCCCTGCCAGGACCGCTGCCAGATATTGCAGGCCAAGCACCATGGAGGTGAACGATGCCGTCATCACCGTGCTCTCTTCCACGACCGGAAACTTCAGCACGCGCGGTGTCATCTGTTCCAGCTCGCGACCGTCGCAGGTTACAGCAAGAAAATCGACAGCTTTGCTCTGTAACAGAGCAGCAACCTGCAATACTTCAGAGGTATGACCCGAGCGTGAGATCAGAATGGGGAAGTAACGGGAGGCATCCTGCGGCAACGCCAGCGCTGGAAAAAGCAGAATCTCAGAGGCCGGCATCGCCCGGGCCGGAGCGCGAAGCAGCGAGGTCACACTCGCGGCAGCCGCCTGGGCGAGATAGAAACTGGTTCCACAGCCGACAAAGACCCATTCCTTCTTCTCAGGCTCACATCCCTGCACCAACACACGCAGATCGGCGGAACCCAGTGCTTGCAGGCAGTCACGCCACAACGTCAGCCGGAGAGTCTATGGGCCGTTCTAATTCCACGACAGCTTTTTACACCTATCTTTTGTTGTCTGTTGCCGGCCTGGGCGGACTTTTATATGGCATCGACGTTGGCATCATCTCGGGCGCCTTGTTGTATCTGGAAAAGACAGTAGATCTAACCGTTAGCCAGACTTCCATCCTGGTGGCGGCAGTCCTTGGTGGAAGCACGTTGTCCTCTTTGATCGCCGGCTTCATGGCCGACTGGTTCGGCCGTAAAAAGATGATCATCGTCAGCGGTGTGCTCTTTGTTCTGAGCATCGTGCTCATTGTTTTATCGCAGGGCTTCGTGTCGCTGCTCTTCGGCCGCATTCTGCAGGGCCTCAGCGGCGGCATTATCGGCGTCGTCATCCCGCTGCACCTCGCCGAGAGCCTTCCCCCTTCCACACGCGGACGTGGTTCAGCCATCTTTCAGTTCCTGCTGACGCTCGGGATTGTCGTCGCCGCCGGTATTGGCGTGTACTACAGCCGTGGGGCCGAACAGCTTATCGCCACAGCCAACGGCAACGCCTCCATGATTCACACGGCACAGGATCATGCCTGGCGCGGCATGTTCCTCTCCGTCATCTATCCCGGTTCCCTCTATCTGCTGAGCACCTTCTTTGTCAGCGAGTCACCGCGCTGGCTGCACCGCCGCGGCCGCCGCGAAGAGGCGCGGATCGCGTTGGAAAAGATCGTCTCGCCCGCAGAAGCGGAGCGCGAGTTGCTCGAGATGGACTCAGTGGTAGCGCCGCAGTCCGGGTCGTCGTCCAAGCCCGCCTTCGCCGGGTCTCTGCTGCAGCGGAGGTACATCGTTCCTTTTGTACTTGCCTGCGTCATCCTTGGCTGCAATCAGGGAACAGGCATCAACTCCGTGCTTGGATATCTTTCGGTCATTCTGAAGCAGGCGGGGATGTCAGCCGTTGAAGCCACGCGCGGCGATTTCGCGGTAAAGCTGCTCAACTGCTTGATGACCGTGGTTGCCGTAGCGCTGGTCGATAGGAAGGGCCGCAAGTTCCTGCTGATGCTCGGAACCGGCTCCATCGTAGTCGCGCTGGGTATCGGCGGGGTACTGTTCCGGACCTCAGAGGCGAAACGCATTGAAGTCGCCGACCAGGTGCGCACGCTCGTACAGGGCAATCATCTCAGCGTCACTCCTGAGTTCGTCCGCAATCAAGGCGGAGACAGCAGTCTGACGGTGCTCTACAACTACGGCGACGGCGAGAAGATCGCCACCCTGAGCGCAAACGACAAGGAAGCGCTGCAGGTCGCGCCCGAAAAGGCTAAGCCCGATGCACCGCTGAAGATCACTCGCGCCTTCGTCGCTCCCCTGCCCTCGCGCCAGACCGCGTGGCTCATCGCACTCAGTCTCGCGTTCTTTATCGCAGGCTATGCCGTCGGACCGGGAGTCGTCGTTTGGCTGGCTCTCTCCGAACTGATGCCGACCCGCATCCGCTCCGTTGGTATGGGCATTGCGCTGCTCATCAATCAGGGCGTCTCCACTACGATTGCCGGTGTCTTCCTGCCTGTAGTCTCCTCACACGGCTATGCGGCCATGTTCTTCTTCTGGGCCGCGTGCAGCCTGGTCTACTTCCTGACTGCCACCTTCTTTCTTCCCGAAACCAAGGGAAGAACACTCGAAGAGATCGAGGCTATCTTCGCCGGAGAGAAGCATGCCGAGATGCCGGAGACAGCCAGATAACCCACACCCGCGTCTCAGAACGCAAAAGGGCCGGCAAGATGCCGGCCCTTTTTTATTGTTCCGGCGCGGCAAACAGTTGTGACCCGCGTCACAGATCGAAGTGCCGGAAGTCGATACAGTACCTCCATCGATGGTCGAAAAGGGATTGCGGGTGCAACACCTCAGCGACCCCGAAATAGACCGAGTGAACCGCCAGCCGGGGTAACCCGGAGGACGACCAGACCCGAAAAAATCGACCGCGTCCCCGAGATGCTGTCGAGGCCTGGAACTATGAGAATAGTGTTCACCCAAGGGCTGCGATGGCAGTGATCCACCTTGACTGACTCGGTGAACACAAGCCAACCAAACGGATGACTGCCTTCCGTCGCAGCCCTTTTCTCTCGTGGCGGGGCTTTCACGCGTTACAGCAGATCAAACTCATCACGCATCTTCACAAGCAATCTAGTGATAGCAGCGCTATGCTATCGAAGCGCTGTCCTGTGCTGTCGCGATCACAGGCTACCTGGAAGGGACGGAGCCGCATGCTTGAAACCAGCACACAAAACGCGCCGGAGCTGGAGCTCTCGCTCAAGGGCACGCTGCTGCTGCTGGTACAGTTCGACGTCTGCGATGAGATTCAGATCGATCAGCTAGCCCAGGTCCTTGGTATCCCAACAGTTTCGCAGTCCGGTCCGCGCCCATCCGCACCCATTTATGGGAGATACGAAAGACCTCCCCTCGTCGAACCATTCGAGGATGTGCTGTTCCCAGGGGAAGGAAAGCTCAGCGGTGAGGTCAAGTACTACGACTACGGCGTGCTCAGTGTCCTGATCCACCTGCCGTTCAGTGGTGACTGGCCCTCACTCATCAGGCAGACGGCTCACTGGATGTGGGAGGTAGACCTCGCTGCCCATGCCGAGCGCATTGTGCACGAGAAGATCGCTCGAGCCACACCTTGCATGATCAAGGCATACAAACGTTACCTGAGTGAGGAGTACGTCATCTTTCATACCCGGAACCTCTCCGGAGTCCGTAACGCTGCGCAGATGCTCTCACAGCATGGCTCTCGTATCGCCCAGGTCGTGCGCGGCGATAGCGGTGAGCTTTCCGAGGGTGAGGTCACGGAGGTGTTGCGATCGCAGATCTCCTACTATGCCACCGACCTGGCCGTAGTTGGCTGGAATGCCGCATTCCTGTACGACACTACCGCAGACGCGAAGGACGCAGTTCAACTGCTGGAGTATGCCAACTCCCAGCTACTGGAGCTTCGCTACTACGATGAGTTGCTCACACAGGAGCTGGCGGGTGTCTACAAGCAGCTCGAGAGAAAGACTGGAACGCTCGCCCGATGGAGACTGGCTGGTTCCGCCACACGGCTGCAGACAACTCTGCTGGAGGTCTCCGAGCTGACCGAACGCGTCGATAACGCGATCAAATTCCTAAGTGATATGTTCGCCGCGCGCCTGTATCGACTGGCTGCCACGCGGGTTGGCGTGGCAGATTACCGGAATATCGTCACCGCGAAGGTGCATGTCGCGGAAGATCTCTACCGGTACATGGTCGATCAATTCAATCAGAGCCGCGCCTTCCTGCTCGAGCTGACCGTTGTCATCATCCTGGTCGTAGAGCTGATCTTCCTCTTCCGTGGAAAAGGCTTCTGATTCGATTGTCCTTGCGGGCAGACG
>NZ_JBFRCY010000256.1:0-5614 GCF_052113305.1 Terriglobus sp. YAF25 | reverse complement strand
GAATCCAGGTAGCGCGGTGGATTCTTTTCAGCGTGATGAGGTCATAGACCATGATGGCTGCCAGCAGTCCGAAAAGAACAAGCGACTGCTTCAGGCCGGTCAGGCTGGGCCATACCGTGTACGGAAAGCGCCCGACGGCGGCATCCAGAATAGCGATCGTTGCGATCATGATCAGGCGCTTGTGAGCCTGGGGCGTGCGGCGGGCCAGGTAGCTCCATCCGGCAAACCACGCGAAAAGCCCCGCGCCTGTGACCGGAACGATGAAGAAGGTCAGCGGATCGAGACCTGAGCCGGGAGGAGACATGTTCCGCCGCAATGCGTCAAGAGCAGCGGCCACGGCAATGACGACCCAGGCCGCTGCCAGGCCGAAGCCCCACACGCCTACGGTCATGTGCAGTTTTACCTTGCGGGCGCTGATCAGGCCAATCTGGACGATCAGGGTGATCAGCCACAGCGTCGCCGCGATGGCGTGGACGTGAATTGTTGGGCTGGGAAGTTTGGCGTGGACCATGCCGGCCGCGTAATAGGTTTTTGAGAATCCGAGCCAAACCAGCAGAAGCATCAAACCGCACAGCAAGGGAAAGAAGACACGGTCGGGATGTACCGGCCGTTTTACAGCCACAGCAGTCGTTGCCACGGAGTATTTCTCCTGTAGGTGTAGGTTAGGGATTCGTTATCTATGGGCGTTTTCCGCAATGAAAACGCCCCTGCACTCCCCTTCCGGGCGACCCAGCAACAGGAGAAATGCTCTAGCGTTCATCCTTTGTGGATTTTGGGAATTTACCAAGCCCTTCCGGCAGAGCAGATTTACCATAAGCCTTGATGCCGTCCGACGCTACAACTTTTCCATCGCAGAAGGATTTCGTCCGTCTGGCGAAATCGCACACCCTGGTTCCGGTCTACCGCACGGTGACCGCCGATCTTGAGACTCCTGTCTCCGCCTTCCTGCGCATCGCCGCCGAGGAGCCGGAGGCATTTCTACTGGAGTCCGTTGAAGGCGGCGAGCGCATTGGCCGCTACACCTTCATCGGGATTCAGCCCTATCGCCGCATGACCTCTCGCGGAACGTCGATTACCGTCACGGAAGGGAAACGGACGCGGAACTTCACCGGCGATATCTTCACAGAGCTGAAAGCAGCGCTGACGGCCCACAAACCGGCCAAGCTGCCCGCTCTGCCTCCGTTTACTGCAGGGGCCGTAGGCTTCTTCAGCTACGACGTCGTTCGCCAGATCGAGCGCCTGCCGGAGCTCGCCGACGACGAACTGCATGTGCCGGATGCCTGCCTGATGTTCTTCGATCAGGTGCTGGCCTTCGACCATGTAAAGAAGGCGATCCATCTGATTGTGACTGCGGACGTGACCAAAACCTCTCCGGCGGCAGCATACAAACGCTCGGAGAGCCGGCTGAACGCGCTGGAAAAACGCCTGCATACGTCACTGAAGCGGACGCGGAAGCGGAAGAACGAGGCGAAGCTCGAGATCAAGCCAAGGACCCGGAAGGCTCAGTTCCTTAAGGCTGTGGAAAAGACCAAGGAATATATCGCGGCCGGCGACATCTTCCAGTGCGTTCTGTCGCAACGCTTCGACGTCACCCCAGGTGTGGATGCCTTTGAGGTCTATCGTTCGCTGCGTATCGTCAATCCCAGCCCGTACATGTACTTTCTCCGTTTCCCGATGGACGGTGTCCCGGCGCATATCGTCGGCTCATCGCCGGAACTACTGGTGCGCGTTCACGGATCGAAGGTGGAGTACCGTCCGATCGCAGGCACGCAGCCACGGGCGGAAGACCCGGCGGAGGATCTCGCGCTGGAGCTGCATATGCGCCAGGACCCGAAGGAGGTCGCTGAGCATGTGATGCTGGTCGACCTGGGCCGTAACGACGTGGGCCGCGTCTCCGAGTTCGGGTCGGTCAAGGTGACGGATCTGATGTTCGTCGAGCGTTATTCGCACGTCATGCACATGGTCAGCTCGATCGAAGGTACCCTCCGCGACGGTCTCAACCCGATGGACGCCTTCCGTGCGTGTTTCCCCGCGGGCACTCTGTCGGGTGCGCCGAAGATCCGCGCCATGGAGGTGATTGAGGAGCTGGAGCCGTCACGCCGCGGCGTATACGGCGGCAGTGTGCTGTATGCGGATTTCTCCGGAAATCTCGACTCCTGCATCGCGATCCGTACATTGTTCATGCATGGCAAAGAGGGCCATATCCAGGCCGGCGCCGGCATTGTGGCCGATTCCGTGCCGGAGAAGGAGTTCCAGGAGAGCGTAAACAAGGCGCGTGCAGTGGTGCGGGCCATTGAGAGGGCTCGGACGCAGGTGTAAGCGGCAGGACATCTCGGGATTGGGTTTTCAAAACAGAAAAGGGCGCAGCATTCGCTGCGCCCTTTGTTATCCGCTGAAACGCGATCAGCGCGGTGAATGACCGTTCGGTTTGCCGCCGCCTTCATCCCCGTTCGTGCCGGCCAGCGCCGTCTGGATGTTATTCCAGACATCTTCGGAAGGATCGATGTCGCTACCAGGATCAAGCAGCATGCGGGCCTGCTCTGCGATGTATTCCAGGTCGCGGACTAGCGCGGAGCAGGTCGGGCACGTGCTCAGGTGCTGCGCGTAGACGGGATCGTCCGAGAGTCTGCCTCCCTTGGAATTAGCAAAGAGCTCAGGGAGCTGTTCCTGGAACTCCGCGCAATCGATCGTGCGGATTGGAGTGGAATCGGACACTTAAGCGACCTCCTGCCGGGTAGCCATCTCACTCTGCTTAAGTAATTCGCGGAGCTTGAGGCGGGCCTTATGCAACTGGGATTTGGAATTGCCGGTAGAACACTCAAGCATGGCGGCAATCTCATTGTGCTCATAGCCTTCAATGTCATGCAACACGARGACCAGACGGTATCCCGGGGGAAGGGTAGCAATAGCGCGTTCAAGCGCGACACGATCGACGGAGCCTGAGAGCTGGGGATCAGCGGTGCCGAAGTCACGCTTCGGTGCATCTTCCTCGCTGGGATTGATGGTCTCTTCAAGAGAGACGAGCTGTAGCCCCTTCTTGCGTAGATGCATCAGCACCAGATTGACGGTCAGACGGTGCAGCCAGGTCGAAAACGCGCTCTCCCCGCGGAAGCTGCCGAGCTTGCGAAAGAGATGCAGAAACGCTTCCTGGGTCATGTCTTCGGCTTCAGAAACATTGCCGAGCATACGAAGGCACAGTGTGTACACGCGCCGCTTGTGTAGCGCATAGAGTTTGGCAAATGCGTCGGGGTCACCGTTTTTGGCCCGCTCCAGGGCATCTGCCTCGCCAGCGATGGGCGGATTACGCTTAAACATGCCTGGCGTTGCGTTCGTCTGGGTCATCGTCCTGCCTTGAAGTTGCATGGGTTATGGCTTCTTGGAACCGGGTTAGGTACGTAAAAGTCATACGCCAGGAAACCAATAGTACAGCATGTCGGTACGATTGGCTGAAAACAAACTGGCGCCTTCGGAGGCTTACTCCGTTAGAGGCGACGATAGAAGTGTGAGTTGCCTGACGAAGACCTCCGGCCTTCGGCGAACCATTGCAAAGCATTGAGAGATAAAGCTTTCCCCGTAGATGCTCTCAGGCTCTACGAGCCGATATAACGGGCATAGAGAGTACGGGCCTGCACTGGATCGGTCGTGCCCTGAATCAGCGCGCGTCCATCGGGAAAGACCGTGATCGTAAACGGCGGGCGCTCAAATCGCAGCAGCAACTCGTTGGAACGGATCGTGCCGTGGGGCGCCAGGCGGGCCGCCAGCTCGGCGAAATCGACGGGCCGGTTGTGCTCGTGGATCTGGACGGAGTTTCGGCCACAGAGGGTGATGTGAGGGCGAGCCTCACCGGCCAGGTGAACAAACTGCCGTTTACCGCAGACCTCACACTCGGAATCTGGCCTGGCCGAAGAGATCTCGCTGCGCTCATTGGTCCACAGATCGTAAGAGAGCAGGGTACGGCGCATGGCATTGAGATCGCCGATGAGATATTTCAGTGTCTCCGTCACCTGCAGCGACGCGGCGAAGTTCACGGCGGTATTAAGAATGCCGGCGGTATCGCAGGTCTCGACCGTACCTGAAGGCGGCTTGGGGAAGAGGCAGGCGAGGCAAGCTGTCTGTCCGGGAAGGATGTTCATGCTGGCGGCATAGGAGCCGATGGCGGCCGCATAGATCCAGGGAACAGCCTGCTCGATGGAATAGTCGTTGATCAGATAGCGCGTCTCGAAGTTGTCGGTGGCATCCAGAACAATCTGCGCGCCGTTGAGAAGTTCATGAATATTGCCGGGGACCAGGTCCGCAATGTGTGCGTGGATGGCAATCTGGGAATTGAAGGCCGCAATGCGCCGACGGGCGGCCTCGGCTTTGGGGGTAGCGTTGCGCGCATCCTCTTCTTCAAAGAGGACCTGGCGCTGCAGGTTGGACTCTTCAACAAAGTCGCGGTCGATGAGGGTTAGYGTACCCACTCCGGCGCGCGCCAGCAGGGCAGCGGCCGCCGCGCCGGTCGCGCCGCAGCCCACGATGGCTACATGTGCCGCGGCAATCTTCTCCTGTCCTGCCGCGCCAATGGGCGCAAACAGGACCTGCCGGGAGTAGCGTTCGGCAATCGTCTCGGAAGTGGCTGAAAGGACAGGCACGACAACCCTTAGTATAGGGAAAGTTCGTAGTCTCTGTTGGTTGACATCCAGAGTCGTCGTTGCATCCAACTGAGAACTGTGAGTGGAGCGGTAGACAGTGTTCTGTGTGGGGCTGAAAAGCCCGTGTCGCCGTGTCGCAGGAAAGCAGGGAAGGGGCGCAGGGCCGACGTGTTTGGGATGAGGAGCAGACGGTCATCGAAGCGGAGCGTAATCGCGTGCCTATTGCTGGGGTGCGCGGTGAACCTGGCCCATTCCCAGGCGATAGACCAGGCGTTTGTCTCTGCCGGAGGATCCGATCAGCAAACGACCACCGCGCCCACGCCCACAAGCGGTATCTGGAATCTGCGCGGACTGAAGGTCGACAAGATCGAATTCGAAGGCGTGACCCTGGAACAGCAGCAAGGGTTGGTATCGGAGCTTCCCGTCCATGAAAACCAGGTGCTTGATCCGGCAAGTCTCCAGGAGATGACGCGACGCCTGTATAGCTCGGGCCTCTATCGGGATATTGAACTGAGGGGCGTGCGGCATGGCGATTCAGTGACGTTGATCTTCTATGGGACGTCGCGCTACTTTGTGGGCCGGATCGACATTCTGGGAGTCAACAATGAACGCCTGACCAGCATTCTGGAGTATGCGTCGCAGTTACAGCCGGGCACGCCCTTTCAAGAGGAAAAGGTCGTCGCAGGCGTGGATGGCATCAAACAGTCGCTGCAGCAGAACGGTTACTACCAGCCTACGGTTACACCCGCGACCAAGGTGGATGAAGAGGGTAAGCAGGTAGACGTCTCCTATACGGTACAGATCGGACCGCAGGCGCGTGTCGGGCAGGTGGCGCTTTCAGGCGATCCGGGAATGACGCTTGAGGATTTCCGGAAACGCGGCAAGTTGAAGGAAAAGACCAAGGTCAACCGTGACACGATCTCGAACGCGTTCACGCGGCTGCGTAAGAACTATCAGAAGAAAGATCATCTGGAGGCGATTGT
>NZ_JBFRCY010000255.1:0-6136 GCF_052113305.1 Terriglobus sp. YAF25 | reverse complement strand
CTCCAGACACACTTCGGCCCTAGCATGCTTGCTCCTGGATGGGGATGAGCTTGCGCAAGCGGGTCAAGTTATAGGCGGTGATCATCAGCCGGTAGAACAAGTCCACCTTGGCCAGACCGCGTACCTTCACTTGACGTAATCCTCGATCGAGCTTGGACCAGCCGAAGACTCGTTCGATCCGCTTGCGTGCCTTCTGACTGATCTGGAAGCGTGGGTCCTGTCGCTCCTCTTCCGTCAGCGCGTTCTTGCTCATGTTCTGGCCGCTGGTGTACTCACTGACATGGGGCGCGACCTCGCGACCGCGCAGTTGTTCTATGAACTGCGCATCCTGATACTGTGTCGGCTCCCAGCGTGATCGTCTTCTGATGCTCCGGTTTGCGCTGGTCTGGCGAAGGTACAGCCCGATCCAGCAGGATCAGCGCCATATCGCGTTCCGCCACCGTAGCCGAGAGACTGGCCTCAGCCGCGATCACCAGACCGTTGCGGTTCTCCATCAACGCATGGCCCTGATAGCTGGGCACCGCCTTATCCGCTGTCGCCTTCTTGTACAACCGCGCCTGGGGATCGGTGCTGGACTCCACCTTATCGCGCAGCAGAACCTCGCCCTTATGTCCAGAACCCTTGCCAGGAGCGGGCGGATCCTTCTTATCCTTGAAGCTCCGGCACGAGGCCCAGGCTTGGAGCAGAGTGCCGTCCACGGTGAAGTGCTCTTCGCTGAGCAGCTTCTTCTCCCGCGCTTCCATCATCACCGCTTCCAACATACGCTGGCTCGCCTCGGCCTCGATCAGACGGTTACGGTTCTTGGTGAACACCGTCACGTCCCATACCGCGTCGTCCATCTCCAGTCCTACGAACCAGCGGAACAGAAGGTTATAGTCCAACTGCTCCATCATCCGGCGCTCACTCGGGATGCTGTACAGAACCTGCAACAAAAGCGTCCGCAACAGCTTCTCCGGAGCTACCGAAGGACGGCCTGTATGCGAGTACATCGCGCCCAACGTCGCCTCCATCCGTACAAGGGCACGGTCCACAAGCACTCGGATCGACCGCAAAGGATGGTCCGATGGAACCCGACGTTCCAACGTCACATAACTAAACATCGCAGACTGAAGCTCCCAATCTCCTCGCATATCTTACTTACTAGCACCTCGCGCGATGGAAAACAAAACCACACCCGAGTTTTTCCGCAACCTGTTCAGCCCACCGTTATCGGATCAAGAAAAGAATGGGCTTTATCCCTGGGCCTTGCGTCTCGGATAGTAAAGGCCCAGGGCTAAAGCCCGACGTATTACTAGGCCTAAATCAGCGGGCTAAAGCCCGCTGCTCCCACCAGAAGACACACCGAGAGTTGTGCCCGCATCTCCAATCAGCCACACGAAAGTGTGACTGGTTTTATGCCCCTCCGTGGGTGCACACGCATCTGTCACCGGCGTTAAATAAGATGCGACCACGTGCTTTCCCTGGACAATCAAACCCCTTCAACCGCTAACCACGAATGGAGACCACTATGAAGACCATCACCGTGAAAGACGGTACCACGATCTACTTCAAGGACTGGGGCTCCGGCCACCCGGTTGTGTTTTCGCACGGCTGGCCGCTGAATGCCGATGCGTGGGATGCGCAGATGCTCTTCCTCGGCGAGCGCGGATATCGCGTCATCGCGCATGATCGCCGAAGCCACGGACGATCGGACCAGACATGGGATGGCAATGAGATGGACACGTATGCCGACGATTTGGCTGCTCCGTTCGAGGCGCTCGATCTGAAGAGCGCCATACTCGTGGGTCACTCCACCGGTGGCGGTGAGGTGGCACACTATCTGGGCCGCCATGGCACCAGCCGCGTCGCCAAGGCCGTACTGATCGGCGCTGTTCCTCCGGTAATGCTGAAGAGCGAGAAGAACCCCGGCGGGTTGCCGATCGATGCCTTCGATGCGATCCGCAATGGAGTGGTGAATGACCGCTCGCAGTACTACATGGATCTGACACTTCCTTTCTATGGCTACAACCGCCCTGGCGCTGCGGTCTCAGAAGGTGTGCGCAAGAACTTCTGGTACCAGGGCATGCAGGGCGGCATCAAGGGGCAGTACGACTGCATCAAAGCCTTCTCTGAGACCGACTTTACAGAAGACCTGAAGAAGATCGATATTCCCACACTGATAATGCACGGCGATGACGACCAGATTGTTCCTTACCTTGACGCCGGTGTGCTGACGGCGAAGCTGGTAAAGAACAGCCAGTTGAAGATCTACCCCGGGTATCCGCACGGCATGGCGCAGATTTATGCAGACCAGATCAATGCGGATCTGCTGGCGTTTATTCAGAGCTAGGAAAATTGAATGATTGAAGAATGGCCCATGTTCCGGGAGAGAATGGGCCATTTCTACCTGCCTTCGGCTAGAGTATTTCTCCTGTAGGTGTAGTGCAGGGCTTATGCATCTATGGGCGTTTTCCTCAATGAAAACGTCACTGCACAGTACTCACGGGATGCCCAGCAACAGGAGAAATGCTCTACACTACGCGCACGATGGCTACACGGCTTACGCTTGATCTCGATACTCTGCGCACCCTCACCGTTGCGAATGATCTTGGCAGTCTGGCGCTGGCGGCGGAGCGCACTTTGCCCTGCTGTATCCGCGCATGCAGGTCGAGCTGCGCATCGAAGGCAATGCGGCRCTGGCCGATGCGGTGGAAGCATCGCAGATCGATCTCGCGGTCGCGATCGGACATGAGACACGGGCAGCAGCCGAGACCATCGGACAGCTTGAGATCGTGTGGATTGCGGCTTCCACCTTTGCTCTTCCGCAGAATCATCCTCTGCCACTGGCTGCGCTGGGGCCGCAGTGTGCCTTTCGCCGATGCGCCATCGAACATCTGGAGACGGCCACAACACCGTATCGCATCGCCGCCAGCAGTCCCAGCCTCGACGGCCTGTGGGCCGCGTTGCTTGCGGGTCTCGGCATCACCGCGCGGACTGGGTTGCGCCTTCCCGAGGGGTTGGTCTCAGCCGCATCGCTCTTCGGTTTGCCTGCACTTGGTGCACTGCCGGTTACGGTTCATCGCAATCCGCAGTCCACAGGTATCGCGGTCGATCGCATGAAGATCCTGCTGACGGAATCGGTGCAGTCAGCACTGGCCTTGCAGGCGAAGACCGCGAAGAAGCATAAACAGAGCTCACGTGTCGCTTGAGAACAATCAAATTGTTCTTGCTGTGCCGCGTTGTTAGAGTTGCGGGATGAAACGGTATTTGCTTTTGCTCACTGCGCTTCTGCTTGCCCCGCTCTCCGGCATGGCACAGACCTCTTCCATCGTTGGCACATGGGTTCTTACTGCCGCGGATAAGCTGATGCCGGATGGCACACGCGTCTCTGACTATGGACCGAATCCTCACGGCCTGGTGATCTTTACTGCCGATGGACATTACTCCGTACAGATCTATCGTGGAGACCGCGTGAAGTTTGCCTCAGGGGACAGACTGAAAGGCACGCCTGAGGAATATCGCGCGGTTGCGACCGAGATGAGTGTTCACTTCGGTACCTATATAGTCGATGACACGAAACACACCATCAGCTTTCATATCAATCGCTCTTCGGTTCCGAATCAGGATGACACCACCGCTGTGAGGTCCTATGAGATGCAGGGAGATGTTCTCTCCTGGAAGGTCGCGGCAAGACCGGATGGATCGATCCCGATGACGGTGTTGAAGCGGGTGAAGTAGGGGTGTGGCTAATTACTTGCTCGCCGTAGGATTGGGTGGGAGCGGCGGGCTTCAGCCCGCCGATATATAGCGCTGAAGGCGCGCTCCATACCAGCCTGGGGCAACGCCCCAGGTCTCGGATAGTTAAGAGGTCTGAGGGCTGAAGGCCCGATCTATAATTCTGATGCCAAATAGCTGAAAGAGCCCATCTGGACTGTAAACCGTGGACTAAAGTCCACCGCTCCTACCCGTTCGCACATTAGAACTCATCTGCCTTCACTGCAGAGTTATAGAGCGGGCCTTCAGCCCTTTAACATCGTGTGAGCACTGAGACCTGGGGCGTTGCCCCAGGCTGGTATGGAGCGCGCCTTCAGCGCTTATAGTGCCTGCCCGAAAGACCGCTAAACACCCCAGCCAGCAAAGTTGGCCGGGGTCCCCGCTGCACCCACTCGTTTCCACATCAGAAAGAAGCGGGCGGGTGCTGACGACATGAGTTTAATGACACGCTCTGGGAGGTCAAAAATTTCCCTCACCTGTCTTGACAGCCGCATTTATTACTCTCACAATGTAGTACTAACGATGCTTGGAGAGTTTGAGTACCTGATCATTACGGCGGCAGCGGGGCTTGGCGAGCGGGCGTATGGCGCCACCATCCGCGAAGAGGTTGAGGCCAGCGGCCGAGGCTGTTCGATTGGAGCGCTGTACACCACCATCGATCGGCTGGAGGCGAAGGGTCTGCTGAAGACCTGGATGAGCGATGCCACGCCTGAACGCGGTGGCCGCGCCAAGCGCATGGTAAGCATTACGCCCAGCGGGTTGAGTGCGGCAAAAGAGTTCTACGAGACGGTGATGCGGATCAGCCGCGGAGCCTCATGGGTGGCAAACCAGAGCAGGAGTGTTCTATGACGGGCTGGACCATCGTGGAAGTCGTCGCTTCACGTCTTCTGGAACGCAATGAGTGTGAAGCTGTGCTTGGCGATCTGGCGGAGACACGTAAGTCCACAAGGGCAGCGATGCTGGACGTCGTGGGTCTTGCATTTCGCCGTAAGGCAACGCCATGGCGCACTCTGGGCCCATGGGTTGCCGCCTTCGGCCTGGCTCTGCCGTGCAGCCTGCTGTTGATGGGCTTGTCGGTCTCAATCAGCGCGACGTATGTGCGGCTGTTCAATACCACGGTTCTGAAAAACAGCGGCCTCACGCTTGGACCTGGTGTCGCCATGCTGATCTGGAATGTGATTCTGCTGATCGGCTGGGCGTGGACCGGCGGCTTCGTGATGGGATCGCTCTCACGCAAGACCATCCGCATCAGCGTGCTGATGTCATCGGTTCCCTGCGTCTTCTGCATGGCGCGATTTCACGTGGAGTCGCTCTCACGCTTCTGCCTGCTGCTCTTCCTTATTCCCGCGGCGTGGGGCGTCTATCGCGGTCTGCGGCTCACCCGTATTTATCTTCCCGCTGCACTGGTGCTTGCACTCGGTATCACGCTGCTGACGATTCCCATGTGGCGCAATCCCGGTGCATGGCTCCCGAACTGGGCGCTGAGCTGGCCCGCGTGGTACTTAGTCCTGACTGCGTGGAGAAGCTCCAGGCGCGCAGAAGGCGCACGACAACTGGCTACCTGACACACACGGATATCAGGCCGCTTCATGCGGCCGCACACACCGTCACTGGCACTTCCCCTGGTCTTCTTTGATGGCGCTATCGTGTACGCACGTCCCGCGATGCAATCGAGCCCAGGCGCTGAACATACCGCGAAGCCTGTACCGGCAACGACGCAGCAGATGTATCGCAAGCTGATTCAGGAGGCTGAACAGAGGAACGATCCGCCCGCGCGCATTGGATATCTATGGGCTGTGCTTGCCTCTTCGTATCACGATGTCGGCAATATTGCCGAGTCCCAGCGAGCCTACGAACGTGCCTTGCCCTTGCTGGCGCAGTCGCCGCAGTCACGCGGCAACTATGCGACCGCGCTCGATAATCTTGGAAGTATTTATCTTGAGCTCGGCAACATTGCCGATGCGGAGAAGGTGAGGACGCAGGCCTTCCATCTTCGCGAAGAGATGGGGAACCCCATCGATCTTGCCCGTGGTCACGAACATCTCGCCGAGGTGCTGCTGGCACGGCATCGCTTCAAGGAAGCCGAGCAGCACGCCCGCGCCGCTTATGACACGCTCTCCGCCAAGCCGGAGCCTGACGATCAGGACGCTCCCAYTGCCGAGCATCCGCAGTACACGCAGAGGCGCGGCAACACCATGCTTGCCGCATTGATCACCCTGGTCTTTGCGGAATGCAATCAATCGGAGCTACAGGAGTGTCTGCAGGCGGCAAAGCAGGCCGACCAGATTGCAACGGAGAACTTCGCTTCCGGATCGCTGGAGCAGGCACACGCCGCCATGGCGTTGGGCTATGCGCAGTGGAAGACGGGAGATATCTCCACCGC
>NZ_JBFRCY010000254.1:0-6674 GCF_052113305.1 Terriglobus sp. YAF25 | reverse complement strand
CTTTCAGACGGAGCATGAACTTGTCTTGGGACTCGTTGGGGCGCAGGTTCACGACGCGGCTCAGCTTTCGCAGGTGGTGATCAAGAATACGGCCGCCGGCATCCCTATCCGGATCTCTGATGTCGCCATCGTGAAGCCGTCGATCGAGCCGCACTACACGATGGTCCGCGCAAACGGTAAGCCCGCGGTGCTCATCAATATTGCCCGGCAACCGTCCAGCAATACGGCTCAGGTCGCCGATGAAGTGACTGCCGAGGTCGAGCGCCTACGCCAGTTGCTACCTCCAGGCGTGACGTTGCAGCCGTACTACGACCAGTCGGAGCTTGTTCGCGAGAGCATTGGTAGTGTGCGCGATGCGATCCTGATCGGTCTCGTGCTCGCCACAATTATCATCATTGTCTTTCTCCGTGATTGGAGATCGTCTCTGGTCGCCGGTCTGGTTATTCCTACGACCATCGCGATTACCTTCGTGTTGCTTTATGTGCTTGGCGAGAGCTTCAACCTGATGACGCTTGGCGGCCTTGCGGCGGCAGTGGGACTTGTGATCGACGATGCGATCGTGGTCGTGGAGAACATCGTGCTTCACCGACAGGCAGGGGAGGGAAGAGTCGAGGCGATCCGCAAGGCACTGCATGAGATCACCGTTCCGCTCATCGGATCGACGATTACGCCGATCGTTGTTTTTCTGCCGCTTATCTCGGTCCAGGGCGTGACGGGCAGCTTCTTTCGGGCGCTTGCGGTTACGATGACGGTTGCATTGCTGGCATCGCTGATGTTGGCGCTCACATGGACCCCCGCGTTGAGCGGGCTGCTGTTGCGCTCCAGGGCAACTTCTGAAGCGAGACATGAACATGGCCGTCCCGCGGTTCATCATCAGGAGAGCGGCTTTATGCTCCGCATTCTTGACGCGCATGGCAAGTTGCTTCGGCGGGCACTGGAGCGTCCCATGCTGCTCTTTGCCGGCTGCGTCGTTCTTCTGGTAGGAGTATGCGCAGGTTATACCGCGCTTGGCTCCGATCTGCTTCCCGAGATGGACAGTGTTGCAGGATATGATCGGCGACCTTTCCAACGCGCCGGAGCCGATTCAAATAAAGCTCTTCAATGAAAATCCAGAGACGTTGGATGAGGTTGCGACCCGGGTTGCCGATACGATCAAGAAAGAGAACGGTGTCGTCGATGTCCTGGACGGGCTTGAGAACACGGTGAGCGGGCCTGCGGTCTCCTTTCAGGTCAACCCATCGATTGCGTCACGTCTTGGCTTCACCGCGGAGGAGGTCTCCGTCGACACCACGGCGGTTGTCGAAGGCGTGCCTGCAACGGTCCCCATGATCTCCAACGGTCATCCCTATACGATCCGCGTTCGCTTTCCTGAAGCGAATCGCGCTTCGCTGAGTGCCATTGAGAATACGATCTTCAATAGCAGTTCGGGGAAGCTTTCAACCCTACATGCCTTGGCAGAAGTGCAACAGTTGCCCGGCCAACAAGAGATTCGCAGAGAAAACCTTCGACGCGATGTGGTCGTCACCGGGCGTCTCGAAGGCTCCGATCTGGGCTCCGCCGTGGGACGAGTACAGGTTGCGGTCAAGGCTCTTCACCTGCCGCAGAGTGTTCGTGTCTCCTATGGCGGGACCTATGAGGAGCAGCAAAAGTCCTTCAGTGAACTGACTCGCGTCCTGATACTTGCACTCGTTCTGGTCTTTGGTGTGCTGTTGGCTGAGTTTCGCAATCTATCCGCTCCCTTCGCCATTCTCGCCTCGTCAGTGTTGTCGGCCTTTGGGGTGGTGTTCGCACTTCTTATCACGCGAACAACCTTCAGCGTCGCTTCCTTTATGGGATTGATTATGGTGATTGGAATCGTGGCGAAGAACGGCATCCTCTTGCTCGACGCGGAGTCCCGCTTCCGGTCTGCGGGCTTCGAGCCTGAAGAAGCGATGCTTCAGGCCGTTCGACGGCGCCTTCGTCCCATTCTTATGACGGCACTCGCAGCAATTACGGGAATGCTCCCACTGGCCTTTGCTCTGGGCGCCGGGTCTCAGATGCTGCAGCCACTTGCGATCGCAGTCATCGGTGGTCTGCTGGTCTCAATGGTTCTGTCGCTTGTGGTCACTCCCGTTGTTTATTACCAGCTGACTCGTCGCAGCCATCGGGTTCCTGTTGAGTCGCTGGTCGAGCATCGATAGTTGGCCTATCATGAACGCTTGTTTATGTAGCTTTTATGTAGGCTTCACTGSATCTTGTCCAGTATGGACTGGTTCTGAGATGAGCTTTGGAATGGAGACGAGATTATGTCACAGTCATTGCCGGTAACCGCGGTCTACGAGGCCAGGCAATCTCTTCTGGGGCGGGTAACCAGCTTCTTCGTGTATCTCTTTGAGCGGATCATGCCTGATCCGTTTGTCTTCGCGGTTCTGCTTACTTTTGCTGGAGCCATACTTGCCCGTGTCCTTGCTCCTGGCGCCACGGCCCCAAGCATCGCTTCAGCATGGTACGGAGGCGTCTTTGCCATTTTTGCTTTCGCCTTCCAGATGGTCATCATGCTGGTTGCCGGTTACGCTCTGGCGGTTGCTCCTCCCGTTCAGCGTTTCCTTGCGCGCATTGCAGGCTTCGCCTCCACACCGCTCTCGGCGATTTCCGTCACTGTCGTCGCCAGCATGATTGCTTCGTGGGTGAACTGGGGCCTTGGGCTCGTCACCGCGGCGCTGTTGGCGCGCGAGATGGCAAAGCGCATCCCCGTGGACTTCGGCTGGCTTGTCGCCGCCGCTTACACCGGTTTTGTGGTTTCTACCGAAGGACTTTCCGGTTCGATCGCGCTCTCTCAAGCAACGCACGGCTCTGCACTCAATATCGTCGAGAAGGTGACGGGGCACGGGCTTCCGCTTACGCAGACCGTCTTTACGGGCTTCAATCTGATACCTTGCCTCGTGCTTTTAGTGATCTTGCCCATTCTCTTCCGGTCGCTAGGGCCTGCGGCGCAGGAGGTTGTAGTTGCAGACCCGGATCGTCTGCGTCAGGAGGACAGCCAGCGCGACACGAAAGAGCGTGGGAAAAACCTGGGCGCAACGCTGGACAATGCCTGGCTTTTTAACCTGCTCCTGGTGGCCTTGGGCATCTTCGCTCTGATCACCGTATGGCGTCACAGCGGGTTCTCCCTCGATCTGAACTCAGTCATCGTTTTGCTGCTGCTCGGAGGTCTCCTGCTGCACTGGCGGCCCTCGGCCTATATTGCGGCGGTCAAACATGCCGCTCGCATCAGCGGCTCTCTTATCCTGCAGTATCCGCTCTACGGCGGCCTCATGGGGATTATCACCACGACCGGGCTTGCAGGCGTGCTCTCAAAGGCATTTATCCGGTTCTCTACAGCGCATACGCTACCATTCTTTACCTATCTGACCTCGATGATCATTACGCTCTTTGTTCCGAGCGGTGGCGGTCATTGGGCCGTGCAGGGCCCCTTTGCTGTTCCTGCCGCGCAGGCGCTGCATGCCTCATTGTCTGGCACCACGATGGCCGTTGCGATGGGAGAGTCCGTGGCCAATATGCTGCAGCCATTCTGGGCGCTGCCCATCCTGGCGATCGCCGGCATCAAAATGAACCGCATGATGGGCTTCATGGTCGTCACATTCGCGGTCTCCGCAATCGTATTTGGCCTCTCGCTTCTCTTTCTGGTGCCTACCTCTTAGCCATGCCTGGCAAAGGACAACTCATGAAATGCTTATCTCTGCTCAGCTCAACCCTGGTGTTCTCCAGCCTTTTCTACGCGGCTCCTCCACAGGGCGCACCCGGTCCAAGCTACAAGCCCGTTGAGACCTGGAAGCTTGGCGGCGACGGCAGTTGGGACTATCTGACACTCGACAGCCCAAATCATCTGCTTTACGTAGCTCGCCTCAACCGGGTGATGGTGGTGAACATATCAAACGGAGAGCTCTTGGGGGAGATCGGCGGTCTCGAACACGCGCATGGCGTTGTACTCAATGACAACGGCAGGACGGGCTATATCAGCGATGGGGGCGCCGCACAGGTAGTCGTGTTCGATCGTTCCAGCTACAAAACCATCGCTACCATCCCAACCGGGAAAAACCCGGACTCGCTTTTGATAGAGCCGGTATCGCACCGCCTCTTCGTATTCAATGGGGCGAGCAAAAGCGCAACGGTTATCGATAACGATACAAACAGTGTGCTGGCAACTATCCCATTGCCTGGAAAACCGGAGTTTTCCGTTGCCGGCGAGGGGGGAAACGTCTTCGTCAACATCGAAGGAAGCAGCCAGATCCTTCGCATCGATGCGTCGTCGCTAAAGATCACGAGTTCATGGCCCCTGGCGCCTTGCGAGGGGCCTTCCGGGCTTTCGATGGATGCCATTCACCATCGACTGTTTTCGGTCTGCGACAACAGAAAGATGGCTGTGATTGACAGTATCTCTGGAAAGCTGGTTGCCACTGTGGCGATTGGCGAAGGGCCGGACGCAGTTGTCTATGATCCAGTCCGGTCAATGATTTTTAGCTCCAATGGCGAAAGCGGAAATCTTACGGTCGTCCAGCAGGTGACCCCGAATCGTTATGTCACGATTCAGACCCTTCGAACGAAACTGGGGGCGAGGACCCTGGCCGTCGACTCGGCGTCCGGAAGACTGTATACCGTGTCGGCGGATCTCGGACCAAAGCCGGCAGCTACGGCAGCGGTTCCAAAACCGAAGCCCGCGGTAGTCCCTGACAGCTTTGTAGTTCTCGTCATCAGCCAATAGCCGTTCATAAAGGCACGCAAACGCCCCCCGGTGCGGTGCAACTTTTGGTTGCCTGCAACTGGAGGAAGGCCTATGCTTTCGGGCGGCTGAGATGGTGCATTGATGCATTCGAAATCGTGTGAACGCTTTTTTATGTTTGCTTTAGTCGATCTTCATTTTGCGGCTCCTAAATGGCAGAGTTCCAATTTGGGGCCAGGGAAGAGCGCTAGACGAGCCAACCCTCGATAACACTCTTCACGGCCGAGCCAAGAGGTCTTCCATGAACGGTTTCATCCGTAACTTAAGCAAAGTAGCTTTGCTCATCGTGATGTCTATCGCATCGCAAGCATTTGGCCAGGTTTCCACGGGCACCATTGCAGGTACCGTGATTGACGTAAGCGGCAGTGTCACCCCTGGAGCTTCGGTACGGGTGACGAATAGCGCCACCGGCATTGTGTCAGAGACCAGAACCAGCTCCAGCGGTCTCTATTCCGTGCCGAATCTGCAGCCGGGGTCTTATAACATCTCGGTCTCTGCTGCCGGTTTCTCCGAGCAGCTCGTCAACGATATTCAGGTGCGTGTGGGCGCCGAACAAGAGGTCAATTTCACGCTCAGGCTCGGTGAAGTTACCGAGAAGATTGTTGTCATGACCGGGGCACCCGATATCGATCTTGTGAGCTCAACGACGATGCCTGTCGTTGGCGAGCGCACGATCGTAGATCTTCCTCTCAACGGTCGTGATTGGACGTCGCTCGCTAACCTTCAGCCTGGTGTCGCTGGAGTTCGCACCCAACCGGCAGTTGCCGTCAGCAATCAGCGGGCGAATCGTGGCGTAGGAAGCCAGCTTACGGTCGGAGGCGCACGACCACAGCAAAACAACTACCGTGTCGATGGCATAAGCATTAATGATTACTCGAACGGCGGTCCTGGCGGCGTCATCGGCTCAAATCTAGGGGTGGACGCCATTCAGGAGTTCTCGGTCGTCACAAGTAACGCCACTGCCGACTATGGGAAGAGTGCAGGCGGCATTATCAATGCCGTCACGAAGACGGGCGCTAACAAATTGCACGGAAGTGTTTATGAGTTTCTTCGCAACAGCGCCCTTGATGCTCGCGATGAGTTCGACCTACCTGGACAGATCGCCCAATTCCGCCGCAATCAATTTGGTGCTTCTGCGAGTGGCCCTATTGTTCGCGAACGCACGTTTGTCTTCGGAGACTATGAGGGGCTTCGCCAGTACAAAGGCATCAATGTAACGAGCAATGTTCCGAACGCGGACGCCCGCAGCGGCCTGCTTTGTGTCAATAGTGCATGCGCGAGCAAAGTGAAGAATCCTGTCAGCCCAACCGTTGTTCCGTATCTCACGTTTTACCCTTTGCCAAACGCCGGTACTGTCAATAGTCCAACCAGCGACATAGGAACATTTGCCTATAACACCCCCCAGATCAGCCACGAGAATTACTTCACAACACGCGCCGACCATAAACTGTCGGACAAGGATTCATTGGCCGGCACGTATTTCTACGACAGCGGTGACCTCGAGTCACCGGACCCCTTTGGCGTTCGCGTTACCGGCAACATCGCTAAACGGCAGCTCGCAACGATCGGCGTATCGCATACCTTCAGCGCGTCGCTGCTGAACTCCATCAAGTTTGGTTATAGCCGCGTTGTTTCGATCGCTCCGACCACGCTATCGGCAATCAATCCGGCGGCGGGAGACGTCAATCTCGGTTTTGTTCCCACTCTTCCTGTCGGCCTGATCAACATAGGAGGGGTCTCCAACTTCCAGGGAGGTCTCAAGGCGACCGGCGAGTTCGATTTTCATCTGAACTCTTATCAGGTCTACGACGACGTCTATCTAACCCGGGGCAAGCACGCCATCAAGATGGGCTTTGCATTCGAGCGTCTCCAGAATAACCAGCTGGGTACCTCAAATCCCAACGGCCAGTACATC
>NZ_JBFRCY010000253.1:0-5645 GCF_052113305.1 Terriglobus sp. YAF25 | reverse complement strand
CCGCATAGTACGGCTTGGTCTTCAGCTTGGCTTCGAACAGCCGGTTCGACATCTCGCGCGAGACGCCGGGCGTCTGGTGCTCGTCGTAGTCATGGTTGCCGAAACCGATGTGGACCGGAGCCTTGAAACCCTGCACCATCTCGTACGCGATGTCGATACGGGTCTTGTTCTTGAAGTAGAAGTCGTAATCCGCCGAAGGATAGTTATGAAAGAAGTCGCCAGCGTGGAAGACCTGCTCGACCGCAGGTGTAATGGCGTTGATCGTCGCCCGTGTCTGCAGCAGATTCGCGTTGGCCTTGAAGATCGTCTCCGTGTCTTCGGGACTTCCCTCCGGCCCACGATAGAAGTCGTCGATGATGTGTGTGTCGGTAATGACAGCAAAGCGGAAGGTGCCCGGCTTTGCAGGAGTCAGCGCCAACGCGCCGCGCTCCAGCAAAGCAGCTCCGGCTGCTGCAAAAGCCATCTGTTGAAACTGCCGCCGCGACACGATCATGAACGTCTCTCTCCTGAAAGGGAATACCTTCACCGTAGCAGTGTGGGATAAACACGCGATTACACAGCTTTTATTGCAACGCCCCGGGCGGCGTGGTTGTCGAGGTCAGCACCATGAACATTGATCCGGCGTAGTCGCAAAACAAAAGCGGGTGACGAATCCTCGTCACCCGCTTCCTTTTCAAAACAGCTCAGACCTACTTCGGCGTCACACGAAAGACGCCGCCACCCCTGGCATCTTCCAGCATCCAAAGCGCGCCATCGGGAGCCTGCTCTACGTCGCGGATGCGATGACCGACATCCCAGCGCTCGGCAGGCTTGGCTCCGCCCTTACCGTCGAAGGTAATCCGGAGCAACGACTTCCCTGCCAGTGCGCTGATCAGGGCTGATCCCTTCCACTGCGGGAACATCGAGCCGGTGTAGAACATCAGGTTTCCGGGCGCAATGATAGGCGTCCAGTAGATAACAGGCTTGGTCAGGTCAGAGCGGGTGTCCGGGCTGGGGATAGGCACGCCGTTATAGTTCACCGCATAGGAGACCAGCGGCCAGCCRTAGTTCTTGCCGGGCTGGATCAGGTTCAGCTCATCGCCGCCGCGCGGACCATGCTCCACTTCCCACAGCTTGCCGTCGGGCGCGAAGGCCAGACCATAGGGCGTGCGGTGTCCGCTGGTCCAGGTCTCCGACGGTGTCAGGTTTGACCCGGGGAAGGTGTAGGTGTTCACTACTGGAGCAGTCTTCGCGGCTTCCGTGTCCTCCGGAGGATTGATCACCGGCACGCTGGCCGTCCCGGTCTTTCCCGCCATCGGATTCCCCGGCGCAGGCTTGCCATCCAATGTGAGGCGAAGGATCTTACCCAGCGGTTGGTTGGGATCCTGAGCGGGCGTCATGCGCTGCCGTTCGCCAACGGTGAGGAAGAGATATTTCTTATCCGGAGAGAATGCGATCTGCGCGCCGAACTGGCCTCCCTTTCCGCGTTCGCCATCGCGCCAGATCACCTTCAGATCTTCCAGGCTCGCCGCGTCCTGACTGCACTTAAGTTGTGCACGCGCAAGCGCCAGACTCGAACCGCCCTCGCCCGGCTCAGAGTAGGTCAGATAGACGCTGTGGTCTTTGGCATAGTGCGGCGAGGTATACACACCCAGCATGCCGCCCTGTCCACCATAAAGAACGGCGGGAGCATTCGAAACCTGCATCTTAGCGCCCTGCTGCGTTACCAGCCACAGAGCTCCGGTCTTTTCGGTAATCAGCATCCGCCCGTCAGGGAGGAACGCGATCCGCCACGGTAGATCGAGCGTTGTTACCTGAACCATGTTGAACGGCACACTCGCCTCAGGCTTCTGGTCGCCTGCATTGATCTGTCCCATGGCATGGGACGCCGCCAGCGCGAGAGAAACTCCCGCGAACACTAACTGTTTCATCACGTCTTCCTCGATTGGTATGGATTAACCAGGCGGCAGCAAGCCCTGCTTCCACAAGACCGGCGGGGATTACCGTCGACTTTTTATAACACTCTCCAACAAGCTGATGCCTGAGGGCCCGCTTCGGTTTCGACGAATGCTTCATTAGACGAACGCGACCGCTAGACTGCTCATCAACAACCGTTTGTTTCTATCGCATTTAATGCGCCACGTGATTGGTCGCCTCCCTCTGTTTCGGAATAGCGATTACGGCCTCGTCAGAGGGGCGGCTGGCGCCATTTGCATCCTGAGCCGTAACGACATAACGATAGCTGTGACCTGCAGATACGGAATTGTCGAAGAACGCCGGCGCCATCAGCCCCAAAGCGATATTCCTGAAGCTGCCGTTATCTTCGGCTTTGTTCACACGATAGGTCACATGACCTATGGAGCCTGCCGCGGCAGCTTCCCAGGTAAGCGCTACTCCTGATGGCTGCTTTGCTGCGCTCACCTTCACCGGACGAGACGGAGGAGCTCCGTCAGGAAGCAGACCGTAGACACAGAACTGTCCCGTGCCGATATTCTCCGTTCCGAAGCTGGCGAGATAGACCTTTCCATTTGCAACCGTAGGAGGAGCCATCTTGGCATAGTTGCCACAGTCGTCGCGCGACCGGTTCTCAAGCGAGTTCCAGAGCTCGTGGCCGATGTCGTCTGCGTCATAGGCGTGCAGGACACCAGGACGGGACTCGTGYCACGAATCGCCCGTCGCGTGAATCGCGGCCCAGAGTATGCCGTTTCGTCCGCCATTCGACGAGAGCGAAAGCATTGCGCCAGGATGGCCTTCGTTGACCTCCGGCCGGCTCATCACCGGCGTGGGATCAATCCTGTCTCCCTGCAGCCGATAGACGCGTGGGCGATCCCGCTGCCCCCATATATAGAGAAGCGATCCCCTCTGGGCGCTGTTCCAGAAAACCAGGCTATGCAGATGCGAGCCGGTCGCCGGAAAGTGCTGCAGCGCATGTTCATCTCCCAGGTGACCAAAACTGCCGCGGTCGAGCACGTATAGCACGCCCTCTTTTCCTCCGCCAAGCACGAGATTCGTTCCGGGAACCAGCGTTGCGCCTGACGAGTTCAAATCGATATCCCGTTTGTCGAGGTCGAAATGGTTTGTGGGCGTAAACCAGTCAAGCAATTTCAGATCCGGGCTTAGCTTGAGAAAGCTCTCGCTGAAGTTCTGCTCCCCATCCCAGGAACCATTCCCTGTAACGACATAGATATTTCCCTGCTCATCGACCGACGGCGCCTGGCCCGACTGCCAGATACTTGCTGCCTGCCCCGTAGGCGTCGCATTAAAGACAGCCGTCTGGCGGAGCGTCTTCTGGTCATAGGCGAGCAGAAAGCCATGGTACGGTCCCTTGTCACAGTGCGAGGAGTAGCCAATATAGATGGCGTGATTCGCAAGCACGAGCCCGGGCCGCTGGGCCTGCAATAGCGGATCAAAGCCCGGAGCCGAGATCGTCACCGGACTGTTAGGGAGATCGGCGCCTGTCGCCAGGTCGAGCGCATGCAGACGCTGCATGAATCCGTCGCCGGCCTTCGTCGAAGCGACCACATAGAGAGCATGCTCGGCAACATCGATCACGGGAGTTCCAAGAATCCCCATCTTGCCGTTGATGTCGAGACAGCCAAAGTCAGCATCATGCAGACCCGCGGGAGTGCCGAAGTTCACATGCCAGATCGGTGTTGAGGCTTCCCGGTCATTCGCATCGAAGGCGTAGACACTGTTATTGACCGTTGTAACGTAGACCACATCGTGGGTCCCGCCATTCATCTGGACTCCCGTCGCCAGCAGCGGTTGCGTGTAAACCTGATCGTCGACCTCACGCTTGAAGAGCAATCCAAAGTGAGTGGTGTTGACGTTGGCCGGCGTAAGCATCCTCTCTTTCGCATTCACACCGGTTCGTTCCAGGTCATTGTGCTGAGTGAGGACGCTTACCTGCGCACCAAGGTAAGAGGAGACGAGAAGAGCCGCTACCGCGGCAACGTGTGTACACGTATACATTTAAAGACCGATCCCAGAGAACCAAGGAATACAGCAGCCGCGACAGAACAGTTGAAGCTCACTGTATTGATCGCACCAACGCACTGTCAACGCTGCAAAGCCAAAGGCGCAAACACTCATCCGACAAAACAGCGGCGGCCACAAATTTTGCATATAAAACTATTTTTTAGCCATTGACACAGCCTTCACCTCGCCACTAGCGTGGTTTTGCTCGCGTTCAGCAGTTCCCTGCGGCACACTCCTATGAAAACTCGTGCTCTCGTCGCGCTGCTCGTGCTTTGCCTCTTTGCCCCGCTGGCGCATGCCCGCACAGCCGACGGACGCACAAAGGTCGTCCTGATTGCCGGCACCAAGTCCCACGGCCCCGGTGCGCACGAATACCTCAAATCAGCGCGCCTGCTCAAGGTCATGCTTGACCGCTCCCCCAGCCTGCACAACGTCGTCACCGAGGTGTATTACGACGGCTGGCCTATGAACCAGACCACGCTGGAAACCGCCGATACCATCGTCTTCTTGAGCGACGGCATGCAGTGGTCACCCTGGTCCTGGTCGCCGGAGCGCATTGCCTTCATGCAGCGGCAGATCGACCGCGGCTGTGGCTTCATGACTTTTCACTTTGCCACCTATATTYCCTACCAGTTCGCCAGGCAGGCGCTCAACTGGAACGGCGGCTACGTCGACTACGACGGCCCAACGCATCCGACACCCTATTTCACGCAGAAGACGCTGACCACGGAGATCGTCTTTCCCAATCCCACCCATCCGGTGTTGCACGGAGTTCATCCGTTCCAGATTCGTGAAGAGTTCTACTACAAGCTCACCTTCGTCGATGGCATGACCGGCATTACTCCCCTGCTGCGCGCAACCGGCCTTCCCGCCGATCCCAAGGTCTTCCCCGGCCCGCTTGCCACAGCTCTGGCACAGACGTTCTTCTGGGCGTATGACCGTCCGAAACAACAAGGCCGCAAGGTTCAGGGCCGCAGCATCGGCGCCACCTTTGGCCACTACTACGCCAACTGGCAGATGGACGACTACCGCAAGGTCGTGGTCAACGCCATCTGTTGGACCGCACACCTGACCATCCCAAAGGAAGGTATCGCGACGACCTGGGTCGATGACCAGACCGTCGATCAGACCCTTGGTCCTACTCCAGCCCCAAACCTATCGCCACTCGAACCGACTCGCCCGCCACTCGATCCCGCCTATATCAGGAAGTAAGCGGCTCGTCGTTACTGCGAGGAGCCAGCCTGCAGCTGAAACAGTGTCGTCATAGAAGTTGCGGACAACTGAAGCATCCATGAAGGTCTTGTCTTCGGGTGCCATCTTTGCGAGCATGTTGCGTAACTAGAGGTTACGCAACGTCAGAACTCCTCTGGTGGCTTCCGTACCCGTAAAGCATGCTCGCAATATCAGAGGTGACTAACCTATGAACGGTCCTACGCCTGGTCTAAAGAGATTCTCTCTAGCAATCCTCTTTTTTGGGGCCTTGATTGGCTTCACCAAACAGGCGATGGCCAGCGGAGACTACGGGTGCTCCAAGATATGGCGGGTGGTGCATCACGGCTACCAGGGGTGCAGCAATATGGCATTTCTGTCGCCGTCGAACGACACGCGCGTGAATCTTCTGCTAATGATGGCCGACCTGAGACCGGCAAAACCCCGTCCGGTAGCGAAGAAGAGCACAACGATACATC
>NZ_JBFRCY010000252.1:0-7526 GCF_052113305.1 Terriglobus sp. YAF25 | reverse complement strand
CTCTAGCGCCTGGCCCAAATCCTCATCAGACAACAAATGAGGCAAAGAATTATCCCCAACCAATACTGCATCGAAATTTGACTTGGGAAGAACGGAAAGATCTCGCATGTCGGCCACATGGAATTTGATATCCAGGCTCAATTTGCGCGCTTCACGGGCAGCTCGCCTTACCGCCGCCTTACTCAGATCAGAGGCAACGACAGTATGACCGCGTTGGGCGATCCCGATGGCTTGGGTTCCAATCCCACAGGCACAGTCGAGAATCTTTAGAGGGCCTCCAGCCAGCTTATCTTCGACCAACGGCCCGAGCACACCCGCCTGTCGTTCAATCGAATGACCCCAATCCTCAAAGATCAAGTGATAGTGCTCTGCCAAGTCATCGTAGAATCCAGCGGTGTCCGTACTCATGGTCCTCCTCGACTGTGGGGTATCTATCTGGTGTTGCTCCGGGTCATCTGTCGCCACCCTTCCATCCGCACTTCATGAGCGCATTGGCCATTTGGCGCCAGTCCAGAATTATCACTATCGAGATCTTAGGACCGGATGGTCTCTAACCGTAGATATATGAGATTCTGACCAGGCCGGAACCTTAGACGCAGGCTTCACCGAAGGGTAGATGCTGCCCCGCTCCGGATGTGAACGACAGGAAAGAACTTTATGCGTTTCCTTGCAGACTTGGCGCTCTTCGTGGAGGTGGCGAACACGCGCAACTTCAGTCGGGCAGCAGCGGCGCTAGGGATGCCCGCATCGACACTGTCGCGACGCATCAGCGCGCTCGAGAGAGAATTGGGCTTCAATCTTATTCATCGCTCGACACGCACTTTCAAGTTGACCGATGCCGGGCAGGCTTGCTACGAACAATCCAAAGCTCTTGTGGCCGAAGCGCGACGCATCCAGGAGGATGTAGCGGGGATCGCCTCCAGAGCATCCGGACATATTCGCGTGGGTGTGCCGTTTGATTTGGCACAAACCATCTTCCTTCCTCTCTTCGCCCGTTACATGCTCGACCATCCAGAGATCTCGATCGAAGTTCTCTCTATCAGCGGCCATCCAAACCTTCTGACCGAAAGCCTCGATTTGGCGATCATGGTGGGACATCAGTTGCGTTTGCCCGATTCATCTTTCTGGTCTCGACGGGTCGGCACATTCCCTCGCCGTCTGTTTGCCTCTCAGGAATACTTGGCGAAGCACAAGAAAATTCAAGACCCCGCAGAACTCGCCGAGCACTCATGCATTCGTGGTATTCACGGTGAACCAGTCAGTCAGTGGGAATTGCGGCGGGAGCGCGAACATAGAACCGTGAAGGTTGATGGCAAGGCGAGCGCAAACTCGGTTGGAATGCTTGCGAAGCTGTCGAAAGAAGGCATGGGCATTGTGATTCTTCCCGATTTCCTCGCATTTCATCCAGCGTTCGGCGATGGTCTCGTGAGAGTGCTAAGCGACTGGGAAGCAGTACCTGCCCATATCTTCGCAGTGACGCCTTCGGCGATGCAATCTGCCCGGATTCGCAAGCTCGTGAGCTTTCTCAAAGAGCACTTCGAAGCCATGCTCGACGAGTTGAGCTCTCGCCGAAAATCTTAGCCGTCAGACCTTCGCCGCAGAGATTCCGCATCGGGTGCCGTCTTTGACGGGGCGGCCTTAAACCTTCATTCCAAAACTGCAATTCTATTTTCCAGTAGATGTTGACTCGCGTGGATATCCCAAAGAGTCTCTTGTATCGTGCCGACCGCGGTCCTGGGCGGCACGAATTCGAAGGAGACTCAATGAAGATTCTTGTTACTGGAGCAACAGGGAATGTAGGTGGAGAGCTTGTAAAGATGCTGCATCAACGTGGAGCTGAAGTCCGGGCTCTGGCGCGGAAACCCCAGGCAGCCAAATTTCCGGCGGGCGTAGAGGTTGTTCCTGGTGATCTAACCGATCCGGAGTCCATCAGAGAAGCAGTGAAAGGGATTGATAAGCTCTTCCTCCTGAATGGTGTTGTGGCCGACGAACTGACCCAGGCATTGATCGCCTATGGCATGGCAAAGCGAGCGGGCGTCAAGCACGTAACGTATGTGTCGGTCTACAAGGCAGACCAATTCAAGGACGTACCCCACTTTGCCTCAAAGGTCGCCGTCGAAAATGCTTTGCGCGAGTTCGGCGTTCCTTACACGATCCTACGGCCCGGCTATTTCTTCCAAAACGATCTGACGCTCAAACCGGTGTTGCAACAGATGGGTATCTACCCGATGCCTATCGGTACGGCAGGAATATCCGCCATCGACTCGCGCGACCTTTCCGAAGCGGCGGCGGTCACGCTGACCGAGCAAGGTCACGAAGGTCAGACTTACGATCTCGTCAGTTCCTCGCAGATCGATGGTCCCGGCAATGCCTCATTGTGGGGCGAGGTTCTGGGCAAACAGATCGTCTACACAGGCCACGACTTTGACGCGTGGGAGAAGCAGATGAGCACGATGGCCCCAGGCTGGATGGCGTACGACATGCGGAAGATGTTCCAAGAGTACGTTGAGCGCGGATTCGCTTCGACAGAAGCCGATGTAAGCCGCGTCACGAAGCTGCTCGGTCATGCCCCGCGAACGTATGAGGCATTCGTTCGGCAAACCGTTGCCGAGTGGGCCGCAAGCGAGCAGGTCTGACTACCGCGTGAAGAACTCGAAAGGGAAAGGACAATGAAAGCACTGCGCATCAATGACTATGGAGCACCGCTCCAGAGGAACCAATCATGTATTAGAAATTGAGATTTTGCTCTGGCATAGTCGGCTTTAAATAATTTCCCCAACGTTGATGAGCTGGCGATTTTCAACGAATCGAGAGTCGGCGGCGATCGTCAGTATCTAGAATAGTCTCTGTTAGCGAGCACTAAGCGCGGCGGTGCCATGCCACTTCCAAGATTGCAACTCTTCGAACTCGAGGATCTCGCCTGGTTCCCGCCGCTCATCCGCGATCTTGCAACGGATTACCTCCACTTCATGGAGGCTCGATTCAAGTTGCATGAGCCGGTTGTACCTTTGCTGGCACAGGCAATCAAAGACTCCCACCAGACCCGTGTCGTCGATCTCTGCTCAGGTGCCGGCAGCCAGGTTGTGGACTTGCTTGAGCATTTGGCTGCAGATGGCCTGTCTCTGGAGTTCACGCTTACCGACCGTTTTCCGAACGTCAACGCTATGAGCCGTGTCGCCGCGCTTTACCCTGCGCGCATTCACTTTCGCACCGATCCGGTCGACGCAACTCTCGTGCCGGCCGATCTCCGCGGTCTGCGCACCATCTTCAACGCTTTTCATCATTTCACCCCCGTGGCCGCGCGCGCCGTACTTCAAAACGCTGTCGAATCCTGCCAGCCCATTTGCATCTTCGAGATTCCGGAACGCAGTGTACCCATGCTGCTGCCGTTTTTCTTCACGCCCGTTTACGTGTGGCTCGCTACGCCCTTCATCCGCCCTTTCAGGGTGTCACGGCTGCTGTTCACCTATCTGCTTCCGCTGGTTCCTCTCACTTGCTGGTGGGATGGCCTGGTGTCGGTGATGCGCGCGTACACGGTGAAAGAGATGCTCGCGCTTACGCAGGACTTCGACGGCTACGACTGGCGAGCCGGTCGAGTTCCCATTCCCGGTACGCACGCACACATCACCTGGCTGCGCGGAATTCCGCGGACGCCTGGCAATGGTGCCGAACAGTAGACGCTGGTTTCCTGGAAACGGGCTTCAGCGATTTGCGCTAGAGCATTTGGCGCCAGTTGAGGCAACACATCGGAGGCAGGTCGTGTGCGGAGCGAATGTACCGAGGATTTACTAACTCCTTCGGTCGAGTCGCTCTCCAATTTCGAGAACCAGCTCTCGGAGCCAAAGGGATGCCGGATCTTGAGCAGCCCGAGTTGGATGGAATAGGAATTCACGGTATTCTCCTGGATCGATCGGAGGTGGGAGCACCGTCAGTGACAATGAGCTTTGCAGAGACTCCACCAGCCGCTTGGGAACAAAGGCCACCAGATCGCAACGCGCTACCGTTTGCAGAGCTTGTACATAGCTAGGAACACGAAGCGCCACGTGCCTCGCCATTCCCTCTTCCCGAAGCCAGCGATCGACCGGATCTTCCGTCAGACCTCTACCGACAACGGCCACATGACTCGAGTGGAGGAATGTTTTCAGGTTCTTCATACGCGATACGGCCGGATGCCCTTTGCGGACGACCGTAACTTCTGTATCAGTGAACAAGGTCTCACGCTGAAATCCCGCGATCTCATCGGTGGAGCACGAAATAATCAGATCGATGAAGCGAAAGCGCTCCGCCTTGATGGAGGAGGGACTCTGCCAGGGCAGAACATCCAGCCTGATACCCGGCGCCATGGAATGCGCACGTTTGACCAGCGCCGGCACAACCAGGTGACCAATATGGTCCTGCATCATGATGGAGAAGTGACGAGTGCTGGCTTTGGGTTCAAAGGATTCTGCGTCGAAAACCCGACGCACCCGGTGCAAGGTTTCGGCCAACGACTCTCGCAAGTCGTTTGCCCTTGGGGTTAGCTCCATTCGCGAGCCTACCCGCACCAGCAGAGGATCGCCCAGAAGGTCTCTGAGCCGCTTCAGAGCATGGCTTGCCGCTGGCTGTGAGAGCCCAATCTTTCGAGCAGCGCGACCGACATGCGCTTCCGAGATGAGCGCGTCCAGCGCAACCAGCAGATTCAGATCGATCGACGCTAAATTCATGAGGTGAATCACGAATATATAGTCAATCGATTGGACGAATCAATCTCATTGCGCCAAACTCACTTTCAGAAGAACTCATGCGAAGAGCCAAACTTCAGACTGCAATGTTCCTTCTTCTGGTGGCGGTTGCGACATTGGCACCCTGTGTGGTGCCCGCGCAAGAGACGCCGCAGCAGTTCCCCGCGCAGAACATCCCAACACGGAGTCCCGCCATGACAGAACTCAAGTCGCGCCATTTGTTTACCATCACCATGAAGCTGCCTCCCACGATGGAGTTGGGAGACACCCCCGTAGGGAAACGCCGCATCTTTACTGTCTCTGGCGGACAATTTGCCGGCGATCGGCTTCGAGGAGAAGTCCTCCCCCAAGCAGGTTCAGACCTGTTGTTGGTTCGACAGGACGGGTCCGCTCAGCAAGATGTGCGCCTGATCCTGCAAACCGACGATGGAACTCTGATTCTGATGACCTATCGCGGGGTACGACATGCTTCCCCTGAGGTCAATGCTCGGATTGCTCGTGGTGAAGCGGTCGGTCCATCGGAGTGGCTTGAACCTGGTACGATCTGCACGTCGAATCCCCCAGCCTGCAAGAGCATCGCATCCTGAGCCGTAACAAATGGGCTCGGATCGGCCAGCAGGACCAATGAGGGAACGGAAGCAGTTTGAGGCATGTGATCGTGGCCACTGCCGGGAGCCAAACCGTCAATACAGGCAGGGTCGAAGCGCTTCATCGAACCGAGGCGCGCCTCGATGTCACCCGACGCCCAACGCGGATTCGCCGACCTCCATTGTTCGTCGCTCCATCCGAGTTGTCCTCGCCATGTCGCACTGAACGATGCATGCTGTTGTGCCGTCATCTTCCATGTGGGATCGACATAGATCGCGCGCGCTGCGTTGAGAGGCTTTACGGCGAGAGCGAGGGCCATACCTGCGAGCGAATGCCCGATTGCAAGCTCTGCGTTCTGAGGAAGGCTCTCGACAAGGTCAGCCGCCCATAGCTCAGGCGAGTACGGACCGCGTGGACTTGCGCCATGCCCTCTCAGGTCCGGCGCCAGAACCCGATAACCACGATCGGCGATCGCAGGGCCGACGCGATACCAGTTCTGATGATCCGCAAAGAGACCGTGAATCAAGAGAGCAACCCGGTCACCCGTGCCCCATTCGTGCACCTTCAATTTCATTGTGATATCTCCAATCAAGCAGGCTTCGTTGCATTCTTTTTGGCGAGTGCGGACTTCGAGCGCCGACGATAAGCAACTGTTTTTGCCCTGTTTCCACAGGCGTTCATCGAGCACCAGCGACGGCGGCCGCTGCGGGATTCATCAACAAAGAGCAAGGTGCAGTCCTCGCGCGCGCATCTTTTGATTCGCTTCTGCTGTTGACCGCCGAGAAGTGAGACGGCGTCCCTGGCGATTTCAGCAACCACCGATTCGGCTCTCTGTGCGACGGCAGTCTTGATGACGAGGCTCTTTCCGTCGGCAATGAGCTGCGGAGACTCTATTCGGAAACTTGCCCAATGGTTCACCGTGTTCAAGTCTTCGACATCGAAGGGCTTCTGGTGCAGAATCGCATTCACAATTCGGTAAATCGCTTCGCGAAGCTTATGTGCCTCGATCAGCATTTTTGTTGATATTCGTGGTGAGGTTGTCGCAATCCCAGCTTCCACGATCCATCGTTCAAAGTCCGCCGAGCCTGGTAGCCGCTCAATAGGCTTGGGTGAATCTCTCCATCCAATCGTCGCGACGAAATTGAGGCAAAGACTGCCTCCTCGAAAGCGAAAAGCAAAGAGATCATCCGATGCTGGTTCAGAGGTATTCATAGCGACACCATATAGTATGGTGTCGATTTTCTCAAGGCCCCATGTTTAACAACCTGCTGAACGGTGGCGGAATGGGCAAAGGACAGTCAGGCTGTTTTTCTTCCGATTGGGGGAATACCGGTACAGCACCTTGCATGGACACCGCGAAAGTTGTGATCATGGGTTCATGCAAAGCGTCTTTGAGGCAGCGGGCGGCATGGACGGCATACGCCGCCTTGCCCACGCCTGGCATCGTCGCGTGATGGAAGACGAAGAGGTCTCCCACGCCTTCAGCCACGGCTTTCATCCCCAGCATACCGAGCGACTCGCCGCTTACTGGGCTGAGGCGCTCGGCGGTCCGACGACGTATTCCGAGTCCTTTGGGGACGAGAGCAGTGTTGTCAGAATCCACAGCGGCCACGGGGAGCACCACGAAATGGATCGCCGCGCAATCGCCTGCTTCGATCAGGCTCTGGCTGATGTGGGGCTGGCTGAGGACGCCACTTTGCGTCAGGTGCTGCACGACTACTTCGCGTGGGCGACCACGACGACGATGGCCCGGTATCACGAGTCTGCTGATGACGTGCCGAAGGGCCTCGGCGTTCCACGGTGGTCGTGGGATGGACTTGAGGTGTAAGTCTCTGCGGCAGACCACGATTTAGAATTCTGGCGAGAACAGGGCAAATCACTCATCCAACTCGCGTGGTCTGAATCAAGAATAGGTCAGGAAACGCGCTTCGCGGCGGCTATCTAAGCTGTCGGGCCGTTCCCTTCCTATAAGCCGACTAATGAGATGGTCCGCCGCTGTAACCCTCCGTTTGGGCGGAGGGTTACAGCGGTTTTCCGAGGAGGATCATCGACATGCAGATGTCTTCTCGACCAAACTTACCCTTGCAGTCGCGCGGCGGACCATACATAATCGGGACTGCCGCCGCGTCCTGTCGAAAGCGTTGGGCTCTCGCACGAATTGTTTGGCTAGCTTTGAAACTATTTGTGAGAATGCCAGTCTAGTGCGGGCATGAACGC
>NZ_JBFRCY010000251.1:0-8319 GCF_052113305.1 Terriglobus sp. YAF25 | reverse complement strand
ATTCCACTGAGCATCGGTCAGCTCGTAGCGCAATACTCCCATGCAAAAACTGCAACAAAAACTCTCCCGCAGCGGAAGTGAATATGTCGATACGCCCTAGCAACCAGGAACCAGCAACTAGCAACTAGCCCTTCAGGTATTCCTTCGAATCCACCAACTGCCGGTCCATGCTCCTGATCCAGTCGGTCACCGACCCCGGCTGATTTCCACCGGCAACATGGTTCGCGAGCTGCGTCCGCAGGTTCTGCATCTTCGCTTCGAGATCGTCGATCGCGTGGAAGACCAGCGCCTCCGCAAACATCGGCAGCTTGGGCGAGCCGAACTCCAGCGATCCGTGGTGCGACAGGATGAGGTGCTCCACCAGGATGCGCAGCCTCTCCGGAAACGGCTCCACCTGCGAGATCAGTGCGAGCTTGTCGCGCAGCATCCCCATTGCAATGGAGATATGCCCGATAAGCTGTCCCTCGGCTGAGTAGGCAAAGCTCGATTTCCACTCCAGCTCGCGGGTCTTACCAACGTCATGCAGAATAGCCGCCGTGCACAGCAGATCCGGATCCACCTCGGGATACTGCGGAGCTACCCGCTTGCACATGCGCAGCAGGAAGACGACATGCTCCAGCAGACCGCCGATCCAGGCATGGTGCAGCACCTTCGCCGCGGGAGCGCTCATAAACGCCGGCCCAATGACCGGATCATCGAGGAACGCATTCACCAGCCGCTGCAGATGTATGTTGCTGAAGGCATCGACGGTCGAGCGCAGCTCCTGCCACATCTCTCCGATGTCGTACTGCGTGTGCGCCAGAAAGTCTGCCGGGTCGACCTCGCTCTCGGCCGCCAGGCGGAGCTTTTGCAGCGTGATCTGGAAGCGGCCGTTGTACTTCGAGATCTGTCCCTGCACCTTCACGTAGCAGCCGGGTTCGCAGGTACGCAGCGCGTCCTCGAACTCGTCCCACATGGATAAAGAAAGACTTCATATCCTTGAAACTCAAGAATACCCGTCAATTGTGCCCTTAGCGCAACACCATCTGACATCTCGCGCATCTTAAAGCAAAGCTGTATCCAAAACGGAGATCGCAATGAAAACAAAATGGTTGGCAGCAGTTGTCTTCGCCGGAGCACTGGCAGCTCCCGGCAATGCACAGGTCGGCATTGGCGTCACTATCGGAACACCCCCACCCCCGCTGCGTTATGAGGTTGCCCCGCCCACGCCAGGTCCTGACTATCTATGGGTTGACGGCTACTGGAGTGTCTCCGGCCGCCGCTACGTATGGGTTCCCGGCCACTGGGAGCGCCGCCCCTACGCCGGAGCGTATTACACCCATCCGCACTATGATCACTATCCCGAAGGCTGGCGCCTCCACGAAGGCCACTGGGACCGTGAAGACCACGGCGACCACCACGACTGGCACCGCCACTAAGGATGCCTAAAGAGCCACCACACCGGGTGCTCCATGTCCCCAAAGGGACATGGGTATTCGCGCACCGCGCGAATTGTCTTGCTCCGGGGTCCCTGGCCAGCGGGGCCTTTCCGCTTCCTTGCTCAAGAACCGCTCCACCTGTGCCATCAGCACAACAACACTCTCCTATCGCGCATCTCACAGCGAAGCGGTACCAAAACAACGGAGATTGAATGAAAGCAAAATTATTGGCAGCAGCCGTCTTTGCCGGATCACTGGCGGCTTCATGCAATGCCCAGGTCAGTATCGGCGTCACTATCGGAGCTCYGCCGCCCCCGCTACGTTATGAGGTACCCCCACCCATCCCGGGTCCTGAGTTTCTGTGGATCGACGGCTACTGGAATGTCGCGAGAGATCGCTACGTATGGACCCCCGGCCGCTGGGAACGCCGTCCCTACGCCAGGGCGTACTACGTCCATCCGCACTACGATCACGACCGAGGAGGTTGGCGGCTCCGCAAGGGTCATTGGGACCACGGGGACCAGGACGAAGACGACCACCACCACGGCGGCAGGCACCACCACGATGACTAAAGATTCAAACGGCAGAAAGGCCCCGTCTCCGGGGCCTTTTCTCTATGAACGCAAGTGAAGGATCCGCTCTTCACTTTTACTTATTGGTGGTATCACCAGTTCCCGCCGGTACCGGATTCTTATACGTACCGTCGTCGTTGCGCTGGCTGTTGACTTCCTTCTGCGTCTCCGAGGGAGCCTGGACGGTCTGCTGGATGCGCTTCTTCTCCTCGCCCTTCTTGCGCTTTACCTTCTTCTTCTTGGCGTTGTCACCATTCAGACCGAGAGCAGAAGACTGCACCTTGCGGCTCTGCACCTCTTCCTCGTGAGGAGCATCCGGCATGGCAGCGGCCTTCTCACGGGAAAAGGCAATCTTGCGGTCAACCTTCGCCTGCTCAAACTCCTTCTGCTTGGCGGAGTAGCGTGACTTGTGATCGGCCACCGCAGCCTTCGGCGCCAGCGGATCGACATTGGCGGCAGCCGCTGCTGCGGCAGCATCGGCATTCGCCTGTGACAGCGGATTGCTGTCTACCGGCGCGATCGCGGTGCCGGGAGCAGCTTCCTGCTGCGGCGCGGTGTTGGCCACCTGGTCCTCAGGAGCCGCAGGCAACGCCGTACGCGGAGCCTGACCGTAACGTACCTTCTCGCGCTTGATCTTCTTCGGATCACGAAGCCCTGACGAGTCCGGATGGGAGCGGTATTTTCGCCAGCCTTCAGGGGAAAGGTCTTGTCTTCAAGCACTTGCGCCAGAGCGCCGCGCTTGAACATACCCAGGTCGCCGCCCTGTGACGCTGTCGGTCCGCCGGAGACAGTCTTGGCCAGGTCCTCGAACTTCGCTCCACCGGCCAGTTGCGCGGCCACATCGTCGGCCTTCTTCTGGGCAGCGGCGACATCGGCATCGGTCGGGGTGGCCGGGGTGGGAATCAGAATCTCGGCGAGGTGGATCTGTTCCGGCTGGCTGAACTCGTTCTTGTGGGCGTTGTAGTAGCGCAGCTCGTCGGCGTGCGTCATCTGCAACTTACGGCCAACCTCGTTGCGCACTACTTCGCCGGTAATGATGTTGTTGCGAATCGAGGCCTTGAAGTCCTCAAAGCTGACACCCTGATCGCGAGCCGCCTTTTCCAGGGCCTCCATCGAGTCAAAGTGGTTCTGTTTGCGGATCTCGTCCAGGCGGCGGACAACCTCGGCATCGGCATTGACGCCGAGCTCTTTGCCCTTGGAAATCAACAGTTGCTGGTCGATCAGGTCGCGCAGCAGGTCCTTGCGGCGCTTGTCGGCATCTTCTGGTGGCAGCCGGTTCTGGGTGATCTCGCCCTCGAGCTGCTGCTGGGCGCGCTCATAGTCTGAGCGGGAGATGATCTGGTCATTCACGCGGACGACCATATCCTCCACCACCTCGGCGTCGGGCGTAATGGCCTTGGGCGTGGGCGAATTCACCGGCTGCTTCTGGGCAATGGGGCTTACATAGCGCGGAGCGCTGGGCTTCTGCTGCTGCTGCTGGGCGAACGCGGAAACAGCCAGAAGCAGGCTGGCGCTGCCTGTCAGGATGGATGGACGAATGGTCATAAATCGAAACAGAATCCCTGCCGGTTGAACTGCCATATCAGATTCGACGCGAAGGTGCCAAATCGGGTATCGACTCGCCTATTCTACGCCCCGCGAGGCGATTTTGGGCCTCGGTTCGGCTCACCTTCCAGTGCTATACTCCGTCATACGCGGGAGATAGAGCAGCCCGCGTTCAAGCTGTTTCCCTACCTGCATAAAGAGGTACCTTCCACAATGGCTCTTCGCACCCGCCGTGCCGCCTTCTCTGCAACCGTTTTCCTAGCCAGCTGCGCCCTTGCCGGTTCCTTCGTGAACCAGAGAGTCGGAGCGCAACAGGCCACTGACGAAAACAAAGTTCGCGACAGCCTTAAAAGCTTCACCAGCGCCTACGCCGTGGTCGAGCAGAACTACGCCGACCCCATGACCGGCGAGCGCATCGACAAGGCCATCTACGACGGCGCGATCCCGGGCATGCTGCACACGCTCGACCCACACTCGAACTTCTATGACCCGAAGGCCTACGCGCAGATGCGCGAAGATCAGCACGGCAAGTACTACGGTGTGGGCATGCAGATCCAGCCCCRGGGCAACAAGATTGTTGTCGTCGCTCCCTTCGAAGGCACGCCCGCATATAAGGCCGGCATTCGCCCAGGCGATGTAATCGTCACCGTTGATGGCAAGTCGACCGAAGGCATGGACTCGGCCGCAGTGGCCAGCCTGCTGAAGGGCGCCCGCGGCACTCACGTTGCTGTAGTAATGGCCCGCGAAGGCTCTGAAAAGCCCCTGACCTTCGACCTGGTCCGGGACGAGATTCCCCGCTACTCCGTTGACCTGGCTTTCCAGATCAAGCCGGGCGTTGGCTACATCCACGTCTCCAGTTTTATGGAGACCACCAGCCACGAGGTCGCCGATGCTTTGGAGAAGTTCGGCAAGGTTGACGGCCTGGTCATCGACCTGCGCGGCAACCCCGGCGGCCTGCTGAAGGAAGCTGTGGCCATGAGCGACAAGTTCCTGCAGAAGGGACAAATTGTCGTCAGCCAGAAGGGACGCGCCTTCCCGGATGAGGTCTACCGCGCCACCCGCGGCGAACAGGGTAAGTCGTATCCCATCGTCGTGCTGGTGAACCGCAACACGGCATCGGCTGCGGAGATCGTTTCCGGCGCGCTGCAGGATCACGATCGCGCTCTGATTGTGGGTGAGACCACCTTCGGCAAGGGCCTGGTGCAGACCGTTAGCACGCTGAGCGAGAACACCGGCCTGGCGCTGACCACATATCACTACTACACGCCGAGCGGCCGCCTGATTCAGCGTAATTACGACAACGTCTCGCTCTACGACTACTACTACGTACGCGACACGCCTAAGGACAACGCCAACCGCGAGGTGAAACTCACCGACAGCGGACGCACCGTCTACGGCGGCGGCGGCATCACTCCGGACGAAAAGGTCGAGACGCCGAAGTCCACGCACCTGCAGGATCAGTTGCTGATCGGCTATGCCTTCTTCAACTACTCCAAGCACTACCTGGCGACGCATCCGGTCACCAAGGAGTTCACGGTGGACGATGCAGTGATCACCGACTTCAAGAGCTTCCTGAAGTCTGCTCCATCGACGCAGAACATTGCCTACTCCGATGCTGACTTCGATGCGGTGAAGGACTGGATCAAGGCCAACATCAAGGCCGAGCTCTTCACCTCGCAGTTCGGACAGACGGAAGGTCTGCACGTCCGCGCCGACTGGGATCCAATGATCCAGAAGGCCGTCGGCTTCCTACCACAGGCACAGGCCCTGGCCGACAAGGCCGCTAACGCGCAGAAACAGGCCGCGCTGCGGTAAGTCTGGGTAGCAACACAGAATCACAGAAACACCGAAGGGCGCGTTGAGAGACGCGCCCTTCGTCTGCTAAACTAACCCTCGTTGGTTGTGCCACCGTCCGCGCCCACCAGATGCGCGGACTTCTGTTGTGGGGCTGTAGCTCAGCTGGGAGAGCGCCTCGTTCGCAACGAGGAGGTCAGCGGTTCGATCCCGCTCAGCTCCACCAAAAATCCCCTTCTCAAATTTCCTTTTTGTCATCCCGCAGAGATCTGCTTCTCTGACGAGTGCCGGGTGCCCCATATCTGGCAGCATTATCGCCAGATGTGGGTGAGGCGGCCACGACAACTTCGGTCATGCGGTAAAAGTCACCCGGCCGCATTTTGTTTGTCATCCCGTAGGGATCTGCTTCTCAGCAGACGGCCCCCGAATCAATGCGTAGTTACCGACTGCCTGCCAAGCCTCTGATTCAAGCGATCGAACATCTCCGGAAGCTCAGAGAATGGATATCGCTTGAACTCCTCCGGGCTTGAAACATCGATCATCTTGATCGGCCCCAGATTCATCTCCACATCAAACTCCCCAAGCGCACTGTCCAACAGCAGATATCCAATCTGCTGCAGACTGACATTCTCCGCATGGAAGTTAGGCAAGAAGAGATGAATGCCGGCAATCTTACCGTTATCCAACAGCGAGAACGAAACATCCTCCGGGTCCACACTGCACCCATTGAGTTCGACGGCCGGCAGCAGTACACGACGGGGCCTGAAAGCAGTGATCTTCCACTGAGGAATATTCGGCGCAGCACTCACAAGCGAGACAACCGAAGGAAAGACATCTTTCAAACCATCGGCGCTGATCACAAATTCTCTAATCGCCTCAGGTGGCCCAATCTCAAACGCAAGCCGGGCGTCAACGAGATACAGCGCCTCTCCTACCTCGTCAAGCAATGCCTCATCGTTGTATGCGCTGCTATGCAGTCGCTCCCGATTGGCAAGAAACCACTTCCAGAATCCTTCAATCTCTCCCACAGTTTCTCCCAATCTGCGACCTCTTGAAGATCAGATCAACTATGCCGCAACATCCTCGATCAGCTGACGTCATCATCTGTGCTCGCTTCCAATGGACAGCAACACAGGGACCTCGTTACGTCCCATCTGTTCCCAGGTTTCCCGTCCCCAAGTTTCCCTCCATCCGTTCCAAACGCGCCGATGCTGACACTCTAAGGCGCAGGACAGTCTCCCAAATCATCTAACAACAAAGCATCCGTTCCCGGTGGACACCACGGTAGATTTCGAAGAGAATTATGTTTCTGCCAATAAAACGCTTTTTGAGGATGTATCGATGGCGGCATCACAGGGTGATATCAAGAATCTAAATGAGCGTGCGACTAAAATCGCCGATCAAGCTTCCACGCTCGAAATGCGCGTCACCAAAATAGAAACGATGCTTGGCGGTGCCAAATGGGTCGCGTCAATCGGCACTATTGCAGTTCTTACTTGGGGTGCCTTTATCACTACGAATGTCATCGCGATGAAGCAAAATCTCGCCGATGGTGGCGCACATCAACTTGTTACGCAACTGCAGAAGGCAGATTCGCCAAAAGCGGTAGCCGCGAATATGAACCTCCTCAAGAGCGAAGTTCAAGTTGAAGTTGTTAGCAACAAAAAGCCAAACCGACAGAAGATCCGAGCAATCTCGGCGGAAGTTGAAAAGACTCTCGCACGGTTTCCAGATGTGGATGAATCTTGGTCCGCGGCTGCCGAACTCGTGAGCTACAGCACAAGTTCGACGTCTGTATCACCCGAACTGCCTCTATGCGACACCAACGTGGAGGCCGGATACATTCCCCCGCTACCCGAAATTGGCAAGGTGCCATTTTTGGCTTACCTCTTCCGCAACTGCAGACTTCGTTTGAGTTCGCTGCCTCCAGGGAATGTAATACGTGGGGGAAATTACTCGCTTGGCCGCATGGCATACGCCGTCAATGTGACCATCGTCCTCGATGACAGCGGTATAAGCGAGACAGATATCGTCAACTTAGTAGCGCTAAACTGCCGCTTTGAGTTTTCCCTATCTAAAACTCCGAAAACGAGAGCACAGAGGCTTCTTCTCGCCGCCCTACAGAATCCTGACACGTTGGAGAAGGTCCAGTTACCTGTCTGAGCTACAGTGAGGCGGCGAGAAACCTGGAGACGCGTTCTCAAGCAGATAGCGCTTCAAGTTAGATTTCGAAAGTTAATTGAGCCTGCGCGGAATTTACTGGTTGCTTTTGCCGGACGGCCTCCTCTTTGCGGAGATAACGGTCGCTCGGTTGCTGCCTCCAGATCACGAACGAAGCTCTCGTCGCCAAAGGCCTCCCGGTATGAGTCGACTGCCGAATGGCCTGAAGCTCTTCTTCTGTTTCTTTCTCTGCGAGATACTCTTTCCAACTCGATCTCTTCCAGTTTGCGGCCCAGAGTTCCATGGACAGCGATACATCACCCGCTGCCATCCCACAATGCGCGCCGGCACTGGACCAGGCCAGTCCTCTGCGGCTGAAATCAAACCCGTCCGCAGTGGGTTCAACTCTGTATAGCGCAATGCCTTCCATAGATGTGGCCGATCCAACCGACAGGAGTAGTACCTTCCCTGCCTTACATGTCCGCTCGATCCGTGTTTAGAGCATTTTTCCTGTTGCTGGGTATCCCGGGAGGAACGCGCAGCGGCGTTTTCATTACGGAAAACGCCCATAGATGCACAAGCCCTGCACTACACCTACAGGAAAAATGCTCTTAGCATTCCAGTATCCGGCATACCGGCCGTGCGTGTGCTTCAACGTCAACGCCAGGCTATCCGCCTCGTCTGGAACCATCACAAGATGAACATGATCGGACATCAGACAATATCCAACGAGGGACACCTTGTATTGCTGCATGTTTTCCTGCAACAACCTCAGGTACACAGCCCGATCTTCATCGTGCTCCAGGATGTACCGTCTTGCATTGCTACGC
>NZ_JBFRCY010000250.1:2500-5706 GCF_052113305.1 Terriglobus sp. YAF25 | reverse complement strand
CTCTACGCAATCTTACTTTTCCCTGCGAGTTCACTGCGAAACACAGTTCCTGCCTGGAAATGCCGAAGGCCCTCGACAATGTCGAGGGCCTTCGTGGAAGGATGTTCCGGCGGTGTCCTACTCTCCCACACCCTGTCGGGTGCAGTACCATCGGCGCTGGCAGGCTTAGCTTCCGGGTTCGGAATGGGACCGGGCGTTTCCCTGCCGCTATGGCCGCCGTAACTTTATGAAACTGTTCACGTGGCGCAACCGTTGTGGGGGTTGCGGCGCGGGCGTGTGTTGTTTCAGATACTGCACAGTGGACGCGTAGCTTCTTTGTTGGTAAGTCCTCGGCCTATTAGTACCGGTCACCTTCACACGTTGCCGTGCTTCCAGTTCCGGCCTATCAACCCCATGGTCTGTGGGGGGCCTTAACCACTCGGGGGTGGTGAGAAACCTCATCTTGGAACGGGCTTCCCGCTTAGATGCTTTCAGCGGTTATCCCTCCCGAACGTAGCYAACCAGCCRTGCCCTTGGCAGRACAACTGGCACACCAGAGGTTCGTCCGTCCCGGTCCTCTCGTACTAGGGACAGCCYTYCTCAAGWYTCYKACGCGCRCRGCGGATAGRGACCGAACTGTCTCACGACGTTCTAAACCCAGCTCGCGTACCGCTTTAATGGGCGAACAGCCCWACCCTTGGGACCGACTCCAGCCCCAGGATGCGAYGAGCCGACATCGAGGTGCCAAACCATCCCGTCGATATGGACTCTTGGGGAAGATCAGCCTGTTATCCCCGGGGTACCTTTTATCCGTTGAGCGACRSCGCTTCCACWWGCCRSYGCCGGATCACTAGTCCCGACTTTCGTCCCTGCTCGACMCGTCGGTCTCACAGTCAAGCTCCCTTGTGCACTTRCACTCRACACCTGATTGCCAACCAGGCTGAGGGAACCTTTGGGCGCCTCCGTTACMYTTTRGGAGGCAACCGCCCCAGTTAAACTACCCACCAGRCACTGTCCCTGATCCGGATCACGGACCCAGGTTAGACATCCAGCACGACCAGAGTGGTATTTCAACAATGACTCCACCATGACTGGCGTCACAGCTTCAAAGTCTCCCACCTATCCTACACAAGCCGAACCGAACACCAATATCAAGCTATAGTAAAGGTCCCGGGGTCTTTCCGTCCTGCTGCGCGAAACGAGCATCTTTACTCGTAATGCAATTTCACCGGGCCTATGGTTGAGACAGYCGAGAAGTCGTTACGCCATTCGTGCAGGTCGGAACTTACCCGACAAGGAATTTCGCTACCTTAGGATGGTTATAGTTACCACCGCCGTTTACTGGCGCTTAAGTTCTCAGCTTCGCCACACCGAAATGTGACTAACCGGTCCCCTTAACGTTCCAGCACCGGGCAGGCGTCAGTCCGTATACATCGCCTTACGGCTTCGCACGGACCTGTGTTTTTAGTAAACAGTCGCTTCTCGCTGGTCTCTGCGGCCACCACCAGCTCCAGGCGTAAAGCCCATCACCAGCAATGGCCCCCCTTCTCCCGAAGTTACGGGGGCATTTTGCCGAGTTCCTTAACCAYAGTTCWCYCGAWCGCCTCGGTATTCTCTACCTGACCACCTGWGTCGGTTTAGGGTACGGGCCGCCATGAAACTCGCTAGAGGCTTTTCTCGACAGCATAGGATCATCCACTTCACCACAATCGGCTCGGCATCAGGTCTCACCCTTAAYGAGGAACGGATTTACCTACCCCTCGGGCTACACCCTTACCCCGGGACAACCACCGCCCGGGCTGGACTACCTTCCTGCGTCACCCCATCACTCACCTAATACAGGTCTGGACCGTCGGCTCCACCACTCCCCTTCACCCGAAGGATCCAGGGCGGCTTCACGGACTTAGCATCGCCTGGTTCAGCGTTGGCGCTTCAAAGCGGGTACCGGAATATCAACCGGTTGTCCATCGACTACGCCTGTCGGCCTCGCCTTAGGTCCCGACTTACCCTGGGCAGATCAGCTTGACCCAGGAACCCTTAGTCAATCGGCGCACACGTTTCCCACGTGTGAATCGCTACTCATGCCTGCATTCTCACTCGTGAACCATCCACAACTCGCTTACGCGGCTGCTTCACCCGGCACACGACGCTCCCCTACCCATCACAGCRAYCGTTRGRYCTYATGCTGCAATGACACGACTTCGGCGGTACGCTTGAGCCCCGCTACATTGTCGGCGCGGAATCACTTGACCAGTGAGCTATTACGCACTCTTTCAAGGATGGCTGCTTCTAAGCCAACCTCCTGGTTGTCTCTGCGACTCCACATCCTTTCCCACTTAGCGCACGCTTAGGGGCCTTAGTCGATGCTCTGGGCTGTTTCCCTCTCGACCATGGAGCTTATCCCCCACAGTCTCACTGCCGCGCTCTCACTTACCGGCATTCGGAGTTTGGCTAAGGTCAGTAACCCGGTAGGGCCCATCGCCTATCCAGTGCTCTACCTCCGGCAAGAAACACACGACGCTGCACCTAAATGCATTTCGGGGAGAACCAGCTATCACGGAGTTTGATTGGCCTTTCACCCCTAACCACAGGTCATCCCCCAGGTTTTCAACCCTGGTGGGTTCGGTCCTCCACGAAGTCTTACCTCCGCTTCAACCTGCCCATGGCTAGATCACTCCGCTTCGGGTCTTGGGCGCGCTACTTGGGTCGCCCTATTCGGACTCGCTTTCGCTACGGCTACCCCACACGGGTTAACCTCGCAACACACCGCAAACTCGCAGGCTCATTCTTCAAAAGGCACGCAGTCACGACCGCCAAGCAAGCTTGACGGCGACGCTCCCACGGCTTGTAGGCACACGGTTTCAGGTACTATTTCACTCCGCTCCCGCGGTACTTTTCACCATTCCCTCACGGTACTATCCGCTATCGGTCACCAGGGAATATTTAGGCTTAGCGGGTGGTCCCRCCAGATTCACACGGGATTTCTCGGGCCCCGTGCTACTTGGGTGGTTCTCAAGCAAGTTGCTGACATTTCAGCTACGGGGGTCTTACCCTCTACGCCGGGCCTTTCGCATGCCCTTCGCCTACMWCAACAATTTCTGACTCKCCGACCRGCCGGCAGACYGATCAAGMRMACTCCCACGACCCCGTATGCGCAACCCCTGCCGGGTATCACACACATACGGTTTAGCCTCATCCGGTTTCGCTCGCCACTACTCCCGGAATCA
>NZ_JBFRCY010000249.1:0-10722 GCF_052113305.1 Terriglobus sp. YAF25 | reverse complement strand
GGAGTCGACCCAGGCAGCTTTGCCGATGACTCTCTGTTTGTTACGGTTCAAATAGCCGGGACGCGTCGTGGGAGATTCAGAACGGGACATGACTCGGTCGAGGATAACGGAAAACCGGGGATGCGTCCGATGGCGTCTGTGGTGCATCCCTTGTGCATAAGGAGTGAATCTGCATGGAATACAGACTGCTGGGCAACTCTGGTCTGCGTGTCTCCGAACTTTGCTTCGGAGCGGGAACCTTCGGGCGTAACAGCGAGTTCTTCAAGGAATGGGGTCTGATGGAGGGCGACGCGGCGAAACGTATCGTCGACCTCTGCGTCGATGCCGGAATTAATTTCTTCGACACCGCGGATGTGTACTCCGACGGTGAGAGCGAAAAGGTACTGGGTGAGTCGATCCGCCATCTGGATCGCTCACAGCTTGTGATCGGCACCAAGGCGACCTTCCGCTTTGGCAAGGGCATCAATGATGTCGGCCAATCGCGGCGTCATCTCATTCAATCGATCGAAGGCAGCCTCAAGCGSCTGGGAACGGACTACATCGATGTGTATTACATGCACGAGGTCGATGCCATGACGCCCATTGAGGAGACGCTGTACACCCTCAACAGAGCCGTCGAGGAAGGTAAGATCCGCTACATCGGTTGCTCGAACTTCTCCGGCTGGCAGTTGATGAAGTCTCTCTCTATCAGCGAGCGTTACGGCTGGGCGAAGTACGTCGTGCAGCAGAGCTATTACTCGCTGATTGGCCGCGACTTCGAGTGGGAGTTGATGCCGCTAGGCCAGAGCGAGAAGGTCGGCACGGCTGTGTGGTCTCCGCTGGGATGGGCGCGTCTGACCGGAAAGTACAGCCGTAATAAGCCAAAGCCCACAACCAGCCGCCTGAACGACGAGAAGATGATCGAAGCGGGCCCGAAGGTCTCTGACGAACATCTGTATAACGTCGTCGATGCCATCGAGGCGATTGCGCAGGAGACCGGAACCTCTGTCCCTGAGGTCTCGTTGAACTGGGTATTACACCGGCCAACCGTATCGACCGTCATCATCGGTGGACGCAGCGAAGAGCAGTTGAAGCAGAACTTCAAAGCTGTTGGCTGGAAGCTTACTCCGGAGCAGTTGACGAAGCTGAATGAAGCCAGCAAAGTGACCGCAGCGTATCCCTATTGGCACCAACGCCAGTTCCCGGAACGCAATCCGGACTTGCTGTAAGGCGCTAGTCCTTACGATCTTTTAGCGACTTCTCTACGGCTTTTTTACTGAGTACAGACCTAGTCTCATACCTGCTGCCCTGAGGATCCGCCAGGGCGGCAGGAGCATTATGAATTACGGTTGTCGGAATATCGGTTTGGCCCGCGTTCTATGCGCGGGTTTTGTTTTGCTCGGTGCTGCGGGCAGCCAGGCACAAGAGGGGCAACAGCAGGATGTATTATCCGGAAATTTCTTTCAGCGGCTCGGTGGTTATTACAAAGCCGACTGGACAGGGAAGCTGCCGGGAGGACCCGCGCCGGAGCGCAGAGCGCTGGATACACCGTTGAACTCCCCACCGTTCCCAAATTCCGATTGGGGCTATGGTGGTTCCCCCGCGATCGGTGTACCGGATGGCAACGCTTATCCGTTGATGACAGCACTGAAGAAACAGAACTCACGCACTAAAATTTATGGCTGGATTGCGCCGAGCGTGAACGCAAGTACATCGAGCACGACGAGCTTTCCGGTCTCATACGACATCTTTCCCAATCGTCTTGAGCTGAATCAGGCCGTCGTTTATGTAGAACGCCTTCCCGATACCGTGCAGAAGAAACACTTCGACTTCGGATATCACTTCACTGCGTTCTACGGTATCGACTATCGCTTCACCACAGCGAAGGACTACTTCAGCCAGCAGTTACTGCAGCGCAACAAGAAGTACGGTTTCGACCCGGCACTGGAGTACGCCGATCTCTACTTCCCAGTGAAGGAGGGATTGAATATCCGTATCGGCCGTTTCCTCTCTGTGCCGGGCATCGAAGCGCAGCTCGCGCCGAATAACTACAACATGACGCACTCGCTGCTCTACACCATCGATCCCTTTACGGATACGGGCATCATCGGTTCGCTGAAGCTGAATAAACAGTGGATGGTGCAGTTGGGTGTGTCCGCGGGGCATGATGTTGCTCCGTGGTCCGACGATCGTAAGCCCTCAGCGATTGCCTGTCTGAACTACTCCACCAGGAGTAATCACGACAATTTTTATGCCTGCGCCAACGGTATCAACGATGGCAAGTATGCCTACAACAACCTGCAGCACTACGACGCGACGTGGTACCACCGCTTCAATGCGAAGTGGCATACGGCGACCGAGGCCTGGTACATGTACGAGCGCGAGGTGCCGAATGTCGCCGGCAATGTCAGCAATCCGGTTGCGACAGAGACCGGCGCTAACGGAGCGTTTTGCGCGGCGGGTCAGTTGCGGTGTATGGCTCCGGAGTATGCGGTGGTGAACTACGTCAACCGACAGATGAATCCGAAGCTCTATCTCGGCTTTCGTTCTGACCTGTTGAACGACAAGAAGGGACAGCGGACCGGAATCGCGGGCAAATATACCGAGAACACCTTTTACGCAACGCAGTACATCGGAAGCACGATTCTGCTTCGGCCTGAAGTTCGTTTCGATCATTCGTGGGACCGGCGTGGATACGACGGAGGGGCTGCACGGAACCAGTTCTTCTTTGGTGTAGATCTGATCTACAAGTTCTGACGTCGGCGGTTCGAAACGAAAGAGGCGGCCCGTGTGGCCGCCTCTTTTTGCTTATGAGGTTGATCGGTAGGTGGGAGCAGCGGGCTTCAGCCCGCTGACAAAGCATAAGAAATAAATGGGCTTTTGTTTTCTTGGATAGAAAAGGCCCAGGGCTTTAAAGCCCATCTTTTTTAGCTCAGTAAACCGTGGCCTGAAGGCCACGGCTCCCACCATTTCGAGCTTTGCTCGAAGATCCCGCAATGAATGGGATCTCGAACTGTGGTTTTAGTGTCCTGCCGATGGGCTGGCGCCCTTCGGCGGCCGCGGAATCAGGAACAGCAGCGGCAGCATGAGAGCGCAGAAGATCGTGAGGTAGCGAATGACGTCGATGTACGCCAGAGCGGATGCCTGACGGTGCAGCAGGTTGTAGATATAAGCCTGAGCCGTATGCAGTGCCCCCTGAGAGTCCGAGCCTCCGTTGCCACCGGCAAAGGAGTCGGCGAAGGAGTGCACACGGTCCATGAAATTCCTATCGCCAGGTGTCAGGTTGCGGATCATCGAGTTCTCATGCGCAGCGATGCGGCGCGTGAGCATGGTGGCCATAAAGGCGGTACCGCAGCTTCCACCCACATTTCGGGCAAGGTTCGTCAGACCGGAGACGTCGTTGTTCTCACTCTGCTTCACGCCGATGTACGCGATCGTATTGATCGGGATGAACAGGAAGGCGAGACCGGAGGCCTGGAACATACGCATGATGACCAGCGTTCCATAACTGACATCCAGGTTCAGCCTTGCCATGTTGATCAGGGRTAGGGTCAGCGAGGTGAAGCCGAAGGCGATCAGTTTGCGTGGATCGACCTTGCTTGAAAGGAAGCCGACAACCGGCATCATCGCCATCATCATGAAGCCCGCGGGTGACAGTACTTTGCCGGCGAGCTCTGCTGTGTAGCCAAGCAGCGTCTGCACGAACTGCGGAATCAGGATGGTAGTTCCGTAGAGCGTGAAGCCAAGAACGAACATCAGGATGAAGCTGATGGAGAAGTTGGGACGCTTGAAGAGCGTCAGGTTCACGATCGGCCGGTGACCGGTGCGAAGCTGCTTCAGTTCCCACCAGATCATGGTGATGAAGGCGGTGACCATGAGCACGATGAAAAAGGTGATGGCGCGTGACGAGAACCAGTCGTCTTCCTGTCCCTTATCGAGCACGAACTCCAGCGAACCGAAGGTCATCCCCAGCAGGGCAAAGCCCAGGAAGTCGAGCTTGATGCCACCCTTCTGTGCCTCGGCGACCTGCTTGTGGACATACGGCGGATCTTCCACGATGCGGCTTGTAAGGAAGAGCGACACCAGACAGATCGGCACATTGAGGAAGAAAATCCATCGCCAGTCGTAGTTGTCGGTGATCCATCCACCGAGGGTCGGTCCAATGGCTGGAGCCACGACCACGGCGAGGCCATACATGGCGAAGGCCTGCCCTCGTTTCTCGGGTGGGAAGGTATCGGCCAAGATGGCCTGTTCCGATGGCGCCAAACCTCCGCCTCCTACACCCTGCAGGATGCGGAAGAAGACCAGTAGCGGCAGCGAGGGCGCCAGACCGCAGAGGGCTGACGAAATGCCGAAGAGCGCCACGCAGATCATGTAGAACTTCTTACGACCGATGAAGGTCGTCATGTAGGCGCCGGCGGGCAGGATGATGGCGTTCGCCACCAGGTAGGCGGTCAGTACCCAGGTCGCTTCATCCTGGCTGGCTCCCAGGCCACCGGCGATGTGCGGCAGCGCCACATTGGCGATCGAGGTATCCAGCACCTCCATGAACGTGGCCAGTGTGACCGTCATGGCGATGACCCAGGGGTTGATCTTGGGACGCCATGGCTGTGCTGGGGCGGCAGGCGCGGAGGTAGTTTCGTCCAGGGTCGCTGTAGCGCTCATAAGTTCCGGCAAAAATAGGGTTCGTTGCTAGGGTTTGGATGTATCGGTTACCGCTCCGATGCAGTTTATTCACCGGCCGCAGGAGCCCCATTAACACCCCGGAGGTTTCCTGCACAGGCGGGGCGCGGTAGGATCGTTAGGGAAGTTCTATGTCGCTGAAAAGAATCGCAATCGATATGGACGAGGTGATGGCGGACACGCTCGGTGAGCACATTGCCCGCTACAACCGCGACCACGCTGAGCAGATTACGAAAGAAGATCTCACCGGCAAGTGGCTCTGGGACGTCGTCTCGGTCGACCGCCACCATGTGCTGCAGCAGTACCTGTCCAGTGAGGACTTCTTCGCCGACCTGCCCATCATGCAAGATGCGCAGCGGGTGATTCAGGCGCTGCAGGCCCGGTATGAGGTCTTTATCGCCTCGGCCGCCATGGAAGTGCCCACCTCGTTCGCGGCGAAGTTCCGCTGGCTGGAGCGCCACTTCCCCTTCCTCCCGCCTTCTCATATCGTCTTCTGCGGCGACAAGGGAATCATCGACGCGGATTATCTGATCGACGATAATCCCCGTCAGTTCCGGCGGTTCAAAGGCGAAGGCATCCTGTTCACCTCGCCGCACAACAAGCTGATCAAGGGCTACCGGCGGGTAAATAACTGGCTCGATGTGGAAGAGCTCTTCCTGGGGTCTGCCGTTGGTTCCGGCGGCCTGCAGGAAAAGCTGATCCCGTAGAAGGCGCATCCGCACATTTGGGCGCGAAGCGTGAGTGGACATTCGAGCGAAGCTCGAATCGGGTGGAGCATCGGGTCCTGATGCTTCAGGCGCTTTGTTGCGGCCGATTCACCACAGACAGCCGCCTGGAACCGTTTGGTCCGTTCGTGGGCGGCCGCTGTGCTGGATCCACCTGCTGTATTCCCTGCATGCTGATGATCAAAGCGCGGGCGTGGGTTTCTCCCACGCACTGGTGTGCTGATGAGCGCGCGTTTCGCGGCCCGGCTGCGGTGGCAGAAACTCGGCAAGATAGGGGTCGAGCTGGCGATCGGGAACCAGGTATCCCAGGTTTTCAAAATAGTAGGCCGGGTTCTCCGTGCCGGACTGCGGCATCTTCACACGCTCATTGGCGCGGTGAATGCGGAAGAGCGGTCGTGGCTCCGGCTCGAAGAAGTAGGAGAGGTCTTTGGCGAAGACCAGGGCAATGCGTGCCAGATTGCGCAGGGTCGGTACCACGCGGCCAGTCTCAATCTGCGAGAGGAAACTCGCCGAGAGACCGGTGTGGCGCCCCAACTCTACCAGGCCCATGGACTTCTTCAGGCGCAGCGCCTTGACCCGTTCGCCAAGGCGTTTTTCCTGAATGCTAGATTCGGCAGCGCCTGAAATTGGGTCCGAGGAGACGGGATCTTCCGGAAGGGATGCGGTAAGGGACATGCGTTTTTCTCTCCTGCAAGGGGATACGTTATGTCGCGAACATCGGATTTTGGCCAGTCAGTAAATTTCTTACGGCGGAAACACCAAGAACGGAATGCTAGTCTCTAGGTGGTGGTGCTGGTTTCGAGACGGATGCGACTAAAGCAAAGAAAAGCTTATTTATGTGCATCTTGCTCCCTTTTCGCGGCAATGGGCTGTGCGAATCCCGGGCCGCCAAAACCACCGTCACTTCATCTTGCGCGCGTTCCTAACGATCTTTCAGCAGTTCGACAGGGAACCCGAGTGACGCTCCATCTCACGCTCCCGAAGACGACAACCGATAATGAGCCCCTGGACCGCGACTCCAACGTGGAAATCTGCCGCAGCGAAGGCACATCAGAGTGTGCGCCTGTGATCAAAATGCCAATAAGTAAGATCAACAACTTACAAGACACGTTGCCTCAGAATCTTGCTTCTGGTGCATCCGTGGAGGTGCACTACCAGGTTCGCATCACAAATGCGGGTGGCCGCGCGGCGGGATGGTCGAAGCCAGTAACGGTCGCCGGCGGAGACGCTCCGGAGCAGATTCAGGGCTTGCAGGCATCACTTGGAGGCACGGGATTATTGCTGCGCTGGACACCGTCGGCCACGCCCTTTGACGAGGTCCGGATCGAGCGCATCGAGCCGGATAAAGCACAACCCAAAAAGAAGACATCGCTCGAGCGCAAGCAAGCGCAGCAACAACAGACTGTCCTAGCCGTGCCTGTAACGCAGGGAGACCCTGGCGGTGCTGTTGACGCGACGGCAGAGGCAGGGCAGCGCTACGTATATCGCCTTGAGCGGCGCCGCCGTCTGCGGCTGGGTACGGACGAGATCTGGGTGGCAGGCGCAGTCACGGAGTTGGATACGGGTATCCTGCGGGACACCACGCCGCCGGCGGTGCCGCAGTCCGTGGAGGCCCTGTCCTCTGAGTCAGGCATCTCTCTCTCCTGGCAGCCGGGAACTGAGATGGACCTGGCAGGATACCTGGTCTATCGCGTGGATGACTCCGGAGAGCTTCGCCTGACTGCCATGCCTGTCACCGCGCCGCAGTTTACTGACACGACGGCTATAAAAGGCAAACAGTATCGCTATCGCGTTGCGGCGGTGGACCGTGCCGGCAATGAGAGCGGTAAGAGCGAACCAGTCGCGGAGGAGATGCGATGAAGTACTGCCGATTTGTCGCCGATGGACAGCCCACCTATGGACGTATTGAAGGAGACCGGATCGTCGCCCGTGCTTCCAGCTTTGAAGGCCTGGCCAACGGCGTGCCGGAGAGTCTTGCTCTGGATGAAGCCAGGCTGCTGGCGCCGGTCGAGCCGTCGAAGATTCTCTGTGTAGGACGCAACTATCGTGACCACGCCGCCGAGATGGGCAATGACGTACCCAGGGAGCCGCTGCTCTTTCTCAAGCCTCCGTCGGCCTTGCTGGCTCCGGGTGGTGCCATCTGGAAGCCGGCTATTACGCAGCGCCTGGACTTCGAGGGAGAGCTTGGCATCGTCATCGGCAAACGAGCCAGCCGCATCGGGCCGGATGAGGATGTGCGCGGCTACATCCGCGGCTACACCATCGTGAACGATGTCACCATGCGCGATATCCAGAAGGCCGATGGACAGTGGACGCGCGGGAAGGGCTTCGATACCTCCTGCCCGGTGGGGCCTCTGGTGACCGATGAGGTGAATCCGCTTCAGGGTTCCATCACCGTGGAGACGCTGCTGAACGGAGAAGTTCGCCAGCACGGTGAGACACACGACTTTATCTTCCCGATTCCGGAGTTGCTGCGTTACATCACTGCGGTGATGACGCTGGAGCCGGGCGACCTGATTCCTACTGGAACGCCGGCCGGCGTTGGGCCGATGCAGAGCGGTGACACGGTGGAAGTGCGGATCCAGGGGATTGGTTCGTTGAAGAATGTTGTTGGGTAGCGGTAAGCATTTTGTTTGTCATTTCGTAGCGATAGCGGAGAAATCTGCTTTTTTACTCTGCCCAGAAGTAAGACAAAGCAGTTCCCTACGGGATGACAAACCCAAAAAGCCTCGGAGCGATTGGCCTTAAACATAAAACCCACACCCGGCAGGATGTGGGTTTTATGTCTTACTTCGCCGCTGACTGACGCGATTTCTTCTTCTTGCCGCGGACGCCCTTCTCAATCACGGCGCGCATCCAGTAGTTGCCGTTGCCGTCGACCTCGATGCCGTGGACTTCACGTTCGAAGCCCGGGAAGCGCTTGCCGAACTCTTCCATCGCCAGAATCAGCTTGATGACCGGGCTGTTGGGTCCGCCCAGCCGCTCGCCGGGCATCGACATCGGGATACCCGGAGGATAGGGAACCAGCATCACGGAGGCGATGCGGCCGGCCATCTTGGCGAATGGCAAGCGCTCGGTTTCGTGGCGGACGAGCTTCTGGTAGGTCTGCGCCGGCGTCAGCACGGGATCGAAGTCTTCGTCGCAGGCGGCGTTGACCAGGCCGGCGAGGTTCAGCTCGATCATGGCCTCGTGCATCTCGTCGGAGAGCTCCTTCAAGGTCGAGTTGCGGTAACGTTGCGGGAAGCGGGCTACCAGCTCGGGCAGCGCCTCTTCCAGCGAAGCTTCGCTGTCGTAGAGGCGCTTGAACTCGAAGAGGTTCTCGAGCAGCGATCCCCACTTACCCTTCGATGTGCCCACGCTGAAGAGCACCAGCACGGTGTAGTCGCCGGTACGGGCGATCTCCACACGACGCGAGTCGAGGAACTCGGTCAGGATGGCGCCGGGGATGCCCCAGTCGGCTATGGTGCCCTGCGCGTCGACACCCGGGGTCAGGATGGTGACCTTGGTGGGGTCGAGCATGCAGTACTCGTCGGCGATATCGGCGTCCTGGTAGCCGTGCCAGTCGTGGCCGGGCTTCAGCGTCCAGCTGGAGGGATTAGTGGCCAGCAACTCGTCCGGAGCCTCTTCGAAGAGATGCGTTTCTCCGCTGGCGGGATCGGTGACCGACTCCGGCTGGAACAGCCGGAAGAACCAGCCGTCGCCGTTATCTTCCGTGGCGCGCAGACGATGTGCGACCGAAGACATGGCCTTGCGGAAGCTGATGGCATCCTGGATGGTGTCTTCCATCAGCGTCGGGCCCGAGGGCTCATCCATCATGGCCGCTGCCACGTCGAGCGAGGCGATCAGTGGATAGAACGGCGAAGTGGTGCCGTGCATCATGAAGGCTTCATTGAATTGGTCGAAGTCCATCGGGGCGCGGTCCGAGAGGCTGACGTGGATCATCGATGCCATGCTGAAGGCCGGCAGCATCTTGTGCGTAGACTGCACCGCGAAGATCGCCGGACGGTTCGCCATATCTTCCGGTACGCCCATGGCGTACCGGCCCTTGTAGATGGGGTGGAACTTGGCGTAGGCGTACCAGGCCTCGTCGAAGTGARCACGCGGAACCGAGGCGGCCAGCTCCTTCACGACGCGATTCACGTCATAGCAGAGACCGTCGTAGGTGGAGTTGGTGACGACGGCGTAGGTCGCCTCCTGCGAGGCCGCGCCCTTGCAGAACGGGCTCTTCGCGATAAGGTCCTTCACGTTCTTCGGGCTGAAGCGCTTGAGCGGCACCAGGCCGATCATGCCGTAGCCATTGCGCGTCGGCTTGAAATAGACGGGCCGAGCTCCGGTGACGGTCAGCGAGTGACAAATGGACTTGTGACAGTTGGCGTCGGCGAGGACGATGTCGTCCTGCGCGATGACGCCGTGACCGACGATCTGGTTGGAGTTCGACGAGCCGCCCAGGACGAAGAAGGTCCAGTCCGCGCCGAAGATGCGGGCTGCATTGCGCTCGGCGTCTCCCGGAGGTCCAAGGTGGTCGAGCCAGCTTCCCAGCGGAGCGGTGGAGATGCCGAGGTCCGAACGCATGAGGTTCTCGCCGAAGAAGCGGTGAAACTCCATGCCGATGGGGTGCTTCAGGAAGGCCACGCCGCCCATGTGCCCGGGAGCGTCCCAGCTATAGGCGCCCTGGTCGGTGTACTTCTTCAACTCGCGGAAGTAGGGCGGCAGCAGGGTCTCGTGGTAGCGCTGTACGGCGAAGTCGACACGGTTGGCGATGAAGGCCGGGGTATCGCCGAAGAGGTGGATGTACTCGTGCACCTGCTTGACAACCTCGATCGGCAGCTCGCTGACCAGGGTGCGGTCGGCGATGAGGAAGATCGGGATCTTTTTGTTGTGGCGGCGTACGGCGCGCAGAATTTGCACAGCCTCGCGCTCTTCGAACTGGCTGTCGCCTTCGAGGTCCCAGTCCAGCAGAACCGCGGAGTAGGAGGGGTCCGAGATGACCAGCGACAGGCCATCTTCGGGGGTCGTCGTACGGACGACGTCGTAGCCCTCGTCGGAGATGGCTTCGACCAAACGCCCCATGGCGCGGTCGGATACAGATTCGGTGCCCCCAACCTCGGAGGCGATCAAAAGGACCCAGCGTTTTTCACTCATACCAGCTATGTATGCTATCGCGATTGCGTGGTTTATGTGTGAGCGGGCACGGGCTAATCTGCGGGTTGAGGCGAGTGCTCCGTTGCCCCCATTTTTCTTCTAACTCGACAAATAATCCGGGTGCCCCACCCTCGCAACGCTAGGGTGGGTTCGAAAGCCACGTTAATTAAGGAATCGCGCGGGCAAATTCGGT
>NZ_JBFRCY010000248.1:0-5732 GCF_052113305.1 Terriglobus sp. YAF25 | reverse complement strand
CCCCTAGCATGCTTACCTTGCCGGGGTGCCCCACCCTCGCAACGCTAGGGTGGGCAAGGAAGGCAAGAACTCCTATGGCTGCTTCTGGCTCTCCAGCTCCTGCATCACCGACTGAATCAGCTCCTTCGCCCCGGTAATCTGCGAGAGAACAAACTGCAGATCGAGCGCCGGAACCGCCGGATTACGGTTCGAGGTGCAGTAGACGCCATGCTGTCCAACCATAGCCAGGGCATCTGTCAGCACATCGAGCGACACGGCGAGTCTTCCACGAGCAACGCCCATCATGAACTCGTGTTTCTCGAGTTCCTCGCGCCGGTCGTGGAAGACATTCGCCAAACTACCACTCCTTCGCTGCGGTATCGGGAGTCAACGGGGTGCTCGCAACCGGAGCCTTCCAGCGAAGGACCGGCTTACGCGCAGCCGTGGTCTCATCCAGGCGCCGCAGGCGGGTTGTATGCGGAGCAGTCTTCACCAGCTCCGGATTTTCTTCAGCTTCACGTGCGATCTGGCGAAGAGCATCGACCAGCAGGTCCAGCTCCTCACGGCTCTCGCTCTCGGTCGGCTCAATCATCATCGCGCCGGCAACGATGAGCGGGAAGCTCACCGTATAGGCGTGGAAGCCGTAGTCGAGCAGACGCTTGCCCATGTCGCCGGTCTTCACGCCATTCTTCGCCTGCAGCTTATCGCTGAAGACGACCTCGTGCATCGACGCCGTCTTGAAGGGCAGGTCGAAGACATCTTCCAGCTTGGCGCGTAGATAGTTGGCGTTGAGAACAGCGTCTTCCGTCGTCTGGCGCAGGCCATCCGGACCGTTGGCCAAAATGTAGGCCAGGGCGCGGATAAACATACCGAAGTTACCGTACCAGGCGCGCACACGGCCGACGCTCTGCGGACGGTTGTAGTCCAGTGTGAGCATACCGTCGCTCTTGGTCGCGAGCACGGGTGTCGGAAGGAAGGGCTCCAGAATCTTCTTGCAGGCCACCGGACCGGAACCTGGGCCGCCGCCACCGTGCGGCGTGGAGAAGGTCTTGTGCAGGTTCAGGTGCATCACGTCCACACCGAAGTCGCCGGGACGAACCTTGCCAACCAGAGCGTTCATATTAGCGCCGTCCATGTACAGCAACGCGCCCTTGGCGTGGAGAATGTCGGCGATCTTATGGATCTCGCTCTCGAAGACACCGATCGTTGAAGGATTGGTCAGCATCAGCGCTGCTGTATCCTCATCGACCAGCTTCTCCAACTCGGCGAGATCGACCATGCCCTCGGCATTCGACTTCAGGTTCTGCACCTGGTAGCCGACTACCGCAGCCGTAGCGGGATTCGTCCCGTGAGCCGAGTCCGGAATCAGGATCTTCTTCCGCGGATTGCCCTTGCTCTCGTGATACGCACGCACCAGCAGAATGCCGGTGAACTCTCCATGCGCGCCCGCAGCGGGCTGCAGTGTGATGGAGTCCATGCCGGTGATATCCAGCAGCGAATCCGTGAGCACCTGCATGATCTCCAGTACACCCTGCGACAACGACTCCGGCTGATAGGGATGCGCCTCGGCCAGGCCTTCCAGGCGGGCGACCAGCTCATTCACGCGGCCGTTGTACTTCATCGTGCAGCTTCCCAGCGGGAACATGCCGAGATCGATCGCATAGTTCCAGGTGGAGAGGCGCGTAAAGTGACGAACGATTTCGATCTCTGAGAGCTCCGGCATCACGCCGAGGTCGGTGCGGACAGCATCGCCCAGCAGCGCGGCGGCGTCCACAGCCGGAACGTCCAGCTCGCTCAGGCGGTAAGCCTTCTTGCCCGGCGACGACTTCTCAAAGATCAGGTCCTCGTTCTGATTAACGTGGACTGAGGCCTTCTTCGGGGTTCCTACAAACTTATCTCCCATTACTTCAGCACCTCCGCCGCAGCATCAATCTGTGCCCTGGTCGTGAGCTCGGTAGCGCACCAGAGCGAAGCGTTCGGTCCGAGCTCGGGATAGAACTTCTCCAGCGGCAGGCCGCCGACGATCTTGGATTGGAGCAATGCGGCATTGCCCTTTTCGGATGTCTGTGAGCCCTGATACACGAACTCGTTGAAGCGCGGCGCTCCACCGAACAGCACTTTGCCGGTGCCGCCGATGGTCTGTGCCGCGTAGTGAGCCTTCGCCAGGTTCTGCTCGCCTAGCTCCTTCAGACCCTTACCGTAGACCGTCAGGAAGACCGTCACCATCAGCGCCACCAGCGACTGGTTGGTGCAGATGTTCGAGGTCGCCTTCTCGCGGCGGATATGCTGCTCGCGAGTGGACAGCGTCAATACGAAGCCGCGCTTGCCGTCCATATCCTTGGTCTCGCCGGCCAGGCGTCCGGGCATCTGCCGCAGGAACTTCTCCTTGCAGGCAATGACGCCGCAGTACGGCCCACCATAGCCCACGGGAACACCGAAGGACTGCGCTTCCATCGCGACAATATCGGCCTCAGCCGGTGGCTTAACGATGCCGAGCGAAACCGCCTCGGCGATCGAGACAATCAACAGAGCGCCCTTCTTATGCGCGATATCCGCAATCGCGGCCACATCTTCAATCGTTCCGAAGAAGTTCGGCGACTGGATCAGGACGCAGGCGGTGTCATCGGTGATAGCGGCATCGAGCTTGGCCAGATCCACACGTCCGGTCGCGGGGTCATAGTCGACCTCGGTCTTCGGGATGGACTGATGCTGCGCATAGGTCGTCAGCACCTCGCGATACTCCGGGTGCACCGTGCGCGCAACGACAGCTCCGTTACGTCCGGTAACCCGAACCGCCATCATCACAGCCTCGGCAGCACCGGTTGAGCCGTCGTACATGGAGGCATTCGAGATCTCCATGCCGGTCAGCTCGCAGATCATCGTCTGGAACTCGAAGAGCGCCTGCAGGGTTCCCTGCGCGATCTCCGGCTGGTACGGCGTATAGCTGGTCAGAAACTCACCACGCGAGACCACCGTGTCGATCAGAACGGGACGATAGTGACGATAGGCGCCCGCGCCCAGGAAGCTGGCATAGCCAAGAGCGTTCTTCTCGGCAAATGCCTTGAAGTGCTCGATGACCTCCTGCTCGCCATGTTGCCGCGGAACATTCAGGTCGCGGCTCAGGCGATACTCCGCCGGAACCGTCGCGAACAGATCGTCGATGGACTTCGCGCCGATATCGGCGAGCATCGCCTCACGGTCGCTGGGACTCTTTGGTAGATAACGCATCAGTGGCCCGTCTCTTCGCTGATGAACTTCTCATAGGCCTCGGCGGTCAGCAGGCTCTCGAGCTGTGAGGCATCGAACTCGGACTTGATCATCCAGGTCGCATTGGCATCGGCATTCACCGATTCCGGAGCGGAGTTCAGGGCTTCATTGATTTCGAGGACCTTACCGTTCACCGGCGAGTACAGATCGCTGACGGCCTTTACGGACTCGACGGTGCCAAAGCTCTCACCGGCCTTCAGCTCAGCGCCCACGGCAGGCAGCTCGACAAAGACAATATCGCCCAGCGTCGACTGCGCGTAGTCGGTGATGCCGATTCTGCCATCGGCTGCGATCCACTCATGTTCTTTCGTGTAGCGGTACTCGGTCGGGTAAGCCATTGCGGGTGCGCTCTCCAGTCTTTAGAAAAATCGGATGCAACGGAAACTGCAAAACTACGTGGTCTTCTTAGGCTTTTTGTAGAAGGGCAACGGAACTACCTTCGATTTCACCATGGTGGAGCGGACCTGTACGGCCAGCTCTGTATCTACGGCACTCAGCTCTAYAGGAACGTAGGCCATGGCAATGTTCTTCTTCAGGAAAGGCGAAGGCGAGCCGGAGGTAACGACCCCGATCTCTTTGCCATCGAGCGTGAAGACCGGATATCCATCGCGGGCGATGCCGCGGTCAATGGTCTCAAGGCCTACCAGCTTGCGCTTCGGTCCACCCTCCGCCTGCACGGCGAGCAGCGTCTGCTTGCCGACGAAGTCGGCGTCCTTATCAAGCTTGCAGTAGCGGCCCAGGCCGGCCTCGAAGACGTTGATGGTGTCAGAGATCTCGTGACCGTAGAGGGCCATAGCGCTCTCCAGGCGAAGCGTGTTGCGCGCGCCCAGACCGCAAGGCAGAATGCCGAACTCCTTGCCGGCCTCCATAACCTCATTCCAGACGCGAGCGCTGGTGGCTTCGTCGGAGGGGACATAGATCTCGAAGCCGTCTTCGCCGGTGTAGCCGGTGCGGGCGACCAGGACGTTATACAAACCACAGACCTTGCCCCAGGTGAACCAGTAGTTCTTGATGGCGTCCAGGTCAACATCGGTCAGCTTGCGCAGCACATCGATGGCCTTCGGGCCCTGGATGGCAAGCTGCGTGTACATATCGCTGAAGTCGTTGATATGAACACTCGGCATCATGCCGATGGTCTTGCGGACCCAATGCACATCCTTCTCGCGCGTGCCGGCGTTGATGACGATCAGGTAGTCGTTCTCGCTGAGCTTGTGCAGCACCACGTCGTCGACGAAGGTGCCTTCGGGGGTCAGCATGGCGGAGTAGTGCGCCTGTCCTATCTGCAGCTTGCTGGCGTCGTTCATCAACAGCTTCTGCACGGCATCCAGCGAACCCGGCCCGCGGAGCTGGATGTCACCCATATGCGAGACATCGAAGAGACCCACACCCGTGCGGACAGCCAGGTGCTCGGCGATCAGGCCCGAGTACTCGACCGGCATATCCCATCCGCCGAAGTCGACCATCTTGGCCTTCAGGGCGCGGTGGGTGGCATTCAATGCGGTTTTACGAAGCACGGAGCCAGAGTCAGACACGGTTACGACCACCTTTGTTTGAGCTTGGATTGTGGTGCGAAGGGCAAGGATTGATTTTAATTCAGGGGGCCGGATGTGTCACACATGTGCGCTAACCGCGCAAAGGAGATAAGAGAGATTTGGCCCTTTTTTGTCATTTCGCAGCGACCGGTACCCCCGGCTGCCACGCCGCCCGGGATGGGCGAAGATCCAGGTCGCATTAGCAAATTCCGGCTATCCCATGCATTGGGTGCCCCATCCATCGCATCGCGATGGGTGGGATAGATCGAACTTGCCGATACGCCCTAACGGGGCTTCTTTGCCGCCCGGACAAAGCTGGTGACAGCAAACCACGTAAAAAGCAGGGCAATCGCCGCGCTCATGTACCACTGCTGCCGATGGACTCCGCCTTCGCGGTAGGAGGCGAAATGGGTAATCGTCGCCTGCACAAAATACAGGGCAAAGAAGGCGAAGAGCGTGCCCATCACCTGCAGCCAGACGGCTCGGCCGGCGTGTTTGACGGTGCCGAAGAAGCCCCGGCTGGCGCCCTGCGCGGCACGGCGCACATCGATGTGCTGGCGCGCACTCTGCCGTGGAGCCGGCGTTGGATCGGGGGCGGCAGCCGCCTTGCTGGCTTCAATGGCGGTGCGCGCGGCGTGTCGAACGCCCGCACCCAGCACCTTTCCCAGCCGCACCTTATCCATGTCTCCAGTTTACGCGTTGGGAAGTTTTTCCCTGAAACACGTGTTGCAAGACCAACCCCGCAGGATCGACCTGTAATCCAACCAGGCATGAGAATGCTTATTCTTTCGGCTGCTTTTGTGGGCGCCGCTGCTGCCGCGTTTCTGATCTCCAGGCCAGGTGCTGAGCCGGAGAAGAAGAGAGAGAAAGAAGAGGAGAAACCAATCGAAAAGGGAAAAACAATTGGGGATCTTGCCCACCAACTCGAAGACGCATGGAGCGACCACCATACCC
>NZ_JBFRCY010000247.1:0-8003 GCF_052113305.1 Terriglobus sp. YAF25 | reverse complement strand
GAGAAAGAATTACTGATGGAACGGCTAGAGCGAATGCCTAAGGCTCACTCGTAGACCTCCCAGGGCTTGAAGGTGTGTTCATGCCGTTCCATATTCACCTTCTCTCCGATGAAGCGGACGCCTTCCAGCTTCAGGCGTGAGCGCTGCTCTAGTGCGGCTTCTCCATGCAGCTTGATTGCGCCTCCGGCGCCAAGCACGCGATGCCATGGCAGATCATCTGGCGGATCTGTACGAAGAAGCCTTGCCACGGCACGATGGTAGCGTAGATAGCCGGCTGCCGCGGCGACTCTGCCATAGGTGCTGACCTTGCCAGGCGGAATAGAGAGAATCATCAGCCGAAACGCGCGGTCGCGCTGCTCTTCCGGACGTGATGCGTCCCACAGAAGTCTCTTTTTAGCTTGCTGTATGGACAGTTGATCGATCCCAGATGATCTTGTCGGTCTTCGAGTTGGCTTTCCACCAGAGTGCACCCCAGATACCCACGGGCCTGGCTGAGTTAGATGAGTTGTCGGGAGGAGGATTTCCCCTGGGAGCTTTGACGGAACTGGTCGGAGCTGAATGTAGCGGACGAACTTCAGTGGCTCTCTCGTTCCTGGCGCAGTTGACCGCGGCAAATAAGGTGTGCGCCTGGGTCGACTCGGCGAATGCCCTTGACCCTGCCTCTGCTGCTGCCATCGGAGTGGACTTAGGCCGCCTGCTGTGGGTCCGTTGCGCTGACGTTGCAGACGTCTCTACGAAGACTACAAAGTCGGTAACGTTGCCGCCGGAGTATTTCATCCCTGGCTCTCCGAAAAAAGGACTGCATGGTGGAGGATTTGGTCCACACCCAAGAACCGAGGTCCGCGGACTCTCCGAAGCGATGTCCGGGCTTTTCACGGGAAAAACTCCATTGCCCAAACCTGTGGAGACCTCTGAGGCAAAGACAAATCGTTCGGCTTCAGGCGAATCTGTGGCGGCAAACCCCATCACGTACAGAAAGCGCCGTGCCAGGCATTACGATGCGATTGAGCGCGCTCTTCGCACCACTGATCTGCTTTTGCAGACTGGAGGTTTCAGCGCCATTGTTCTCGATCTTGCAGGTATCGCGCCGCAATACGTGGCACGTATTGAACTATCGACGTGGCACCGCTATCGTGTTGCCGCGGAAAAGACGCAAGCCTGCATTCTGTTGCTGACCCAGTATCCATGCGCGAAAAGTGGATCGGAGCTGCAACTGCGCTTGCTGAATGCCGAACCGATCCTTGAAGCCCGCACAGTCTTCAGCGGGATGCGGCCGCRCATCGAGGCATTGCGTCAACGCTTCCCGCAACCGGCAAACAATGTCGTGTCGATGCGGAAACCACCGCAAACGGCTCGCATGGCTTCCTGGCAGAGCCGAACTCCATGGGCAGGTGCACAGTGAACTCCGGTGCGTTGTATGCCTGCCTGCTGGTCAAGGAATTCTCTGCGCAGGCATTGCTACGTCTGCGTCCGGAACTGCGCGAGAAGCCGTGTGTGATTCTGGACGGCGAGCCGCCAGCCGAAACTGTGTCCTCGTTAAACACCAGGGCACGGTTATTAGGTGTGCAACGAGGAATGACGAAGGTTGAAGTGGATACCTTCGGAAACATAACAATGCTGTCCCGTTCCAGATCTGCCGAAGCGGCATCGAGGACCGCGCTTCTGGAGTGTGCAGGAGCCCATTCTCCGCGCGTTGAACTACAGGAAGCGGAGAATGTCTTTCTCTGCTGCCTGGACATCACCGGAACCGAAGCACTCTTTGGTCCGCCTGAAGTTCTTGCCAGGACGTTGCGGCAGCGGGTGGCATTGCTTGGTATCTCTGCCCAGGTTGCGGTAAGCGGAAACTTCCATGCGAGCATGCTGCTTGCGAAGGGGCTTCCTGCCAGGACAGCTATCGTTGTCGTTCCAGCCGCTAAAGAATCAGCGGCATTGGCTTCCCTTCCCTTATCGGTCCTAGGCATCTCGGAAGCGCATGCCGAGACGTTGTCTCGATGGGGCATCCGTACGCTTGGCATGTTGGCAGGCTTACCGCAGACAGATCTCATTGCCCGCCTGGGACAGGATGGCAAACGTCTGCAACAGATGGCCACCGGAACCTTGCCTCATCTCTTCCAGCCTATCGATAYCCCGTTTGTACTTGAAGAAACAGCGGAGCTGGACTATCCACTCGACAACCTTGAATCCCTGCTTTTCGGTGTAGCCATCATGCTGGAACAACTCATCGTTCGCGCAGCCATGCGTGTCTACGCACTCGCATCGGTGACGATTGAGCTTCATCTGGAGGGGGGTGGAACGCACTGCCGCACAGTATCTCCCCGTGTTCCTGGCGTCGACAAACACCTATGGCTGAAGCTGCTTCATCTCGATCTTGAAGCTCATCCTGCAAATGCTCCCATCTATAAAGTCTGTCTTCGCGCCGAGCCGGGAGTTACCAGCAAAGTTCAACTTGGGTTGTTCTCTCCACAGCTTCCCGAACCCGGACGGCTGGACGTCACGCTCGCGCGAATTACGGCATTGGTCGGCGATGACAACATCGGCCGCGCCGTGCTCGATGACACGCACACTTCACCCGGTTTCCATATGGAGCCATTCGTTATTCCCTCAGGCAACTCGGCTACGCAGATCTCCCGTACGGCATACGGTTGCCTTCGGCGCGTATGTCCACCGGAACAGCTCGCTATCACACTCGAATACGGCAGACCCTCAGGCTTTTTCTTTCGGGGACATCGCTATACCGTTCGGAATGCCTATGGGCCGTGGCTTGCCGGCGGTGAATGGTGGAATGAACAGACCTGGCGGCAGGAGCAATGGGATCTGATTGCACGAGGCGATGACGAATCGATGCTGTACGGCTGCGTGCTCCAGGATCTTGTTCGCAGATCCTGGCTTCTTGTAGGGCTTTATGACTAGCGGTTATGTAGAACTCCATGCCGCGAGCGCATTTTCTTTCCTCGAAGGCGGATCTTCGCCAGAGGTAATGGCGAAGCGCGCCTTTGAAGTCGATATGCCGGCAATGGCATTACTCGATAGAAACGGATTCTATGGATCGGCGCGCTTTCATAAGATCGCCAGCGAGAACCATATCCATGCGCATGTAGGGGCGGAGATCTCCTCGGCCGCCTTCGGACAGCGGCTCGCGCCTCCAACCTGGTTGCCACATCAGCATCGTTCAGAGCCGGCACGTCTACCTTTGTTGTGCGAAACACGCCAGGGTTATCAGAACCTCTGCCAACTCATCACCCGATTCAAGATGCGTGAGAAGAAAAAACAGGAAGGCATGGCTACGCTATCGGATCTGGAAGAGCATGCCGCAGGTCTTATCTGTCTTACGGGCGGGGATGAGGGGCCGCTGGCTTCAGCCTTACAGCGAGGAGGAGAAGAAGCCGGCCGGGGTCTCCTTGAGAGACTGGTTCATATATTCGGACAAAGCAATGTCTACATCGAGTTGCAGCGCCATGGTGAACGCGAGGAAGAGTGGCGTAACCAAGCCGCCATTCGCATCGCACAGTCACTGAAGCTTCCTCTTCTTGCGACCAATGGAGTACGGTATGCGACCAAACAGGATCGGGAGATCCTGGACCTGTTTACAGCGATTCGCAACCACACGGAACTGGACCGGGCAGGTCGTCTGCTTTCCATCAACAGTCAACGTTATATTCGTGATGCGAAGCAGATGTCGGCTTTGTTCCGGGATATCCCGGGGGCAATCGAGAACACACTTGAGTTGTCCGCGCGCTTGACCTTCCAGCTTTCAGACCTTGGCTATGAGTTCCCTCGCTATCCAGTCCCTGAAGGTGAAACGATGGACAGCTTTCTTCGCAAGCGGGTCGACGAAGGGGTGATCTGTCGTTATGGTCCGAAGCGAAATGCCGCTCTATTGGAGCGGGCAAAGAAGCAGGTAGACCATGAATTGAAGCTTATTGCGAAGCTTGGTTTCGCCGGCTACTTTCTTATCGTCTGGGACATCATCCGGTTCTGTAAAAGTAATGACATTCTGATCCAGGGACGTGGCAGCGCGGCGAACTCCGCCGTTTGCTATGCCCTTGAGATCACAGCCATCGACCCGGTCGGCATGGAACTGCTCTTTGAGCGGTTTCTCTCCGAAAGCCGCGGTGAGTGGCCCGACATCGATCTGGATCTGCCATCGGAGGAAAAGCGCGAAGAGGCGATTCAATATATCTATCGCCGATATGGCGAGCTTGGCGCAGCGATGACAGCGAATGTCATCACGTATCGCGGTAAGTCCGCCACACGCGAGGTTGGAAAGGCTCTGGGATTCGATGCGGAGTCGCTTCAGAGGCTCTCTTCCATCGTGGCGAACTTTGAGTGGAAGGGACCTACGGACACGATGGCACACTCCTTCCAGAATGCAGGGTTCGATCTTCGCCATCCTCGGATCGCAAAATATCTGGAACTCTGTATGCGGATTCAGGACTTACCGCGTCACCTGGGGCAACATTCGGGCGGGATGGTAATTTGCCAGGGACAACTGGATCACATCGTCCCGTTGGAGCGCGCCTCAATGCCTGGCCGGACCGTTGTGCAATGGGATAAGGAAGACTGTGCCGATCTTGGCATCATCAAGGTGGATCTACTCGGGCTCGGTATGATGGCCGTCTTGAAAGACTGCCTCGAACTGATTCCAGAACACTATGGAGAGCAGGTGGATCTGGCACAACTTCCGGAAGATGACGAGGTGTACCGTGCGCTGCGGCGTGCAGACACGGTGGGAATGTTTCAAGTAGAAAGCCGTGCACAAATGGCATCACTGCCCCGCAACAATCCGGAGAAGTTCTATGACCTTGTGGTGCAGGTTGCCATCATCCGCCCCGGACCGATTGTGGGAAAGATGATGCATCCGTATATGAGGAGACGGCAGAAGCAGGAACCGGTCAGCTATCCGCATCCCTTGCTGGAGTCGACGCTCAAGCGGACATTGGGTGTCCCACTCTTTCAGGAGCAACTGCTGCGTATGGCCATGGTCGTCGCCAACTTCACGGGGGCTGAAGCCGAGGAGTTACGCCGTGCTGTCGGGATGCGGCGATCGTGGGAACGCATGAAGAATCTTGAAGGCCGGTTACGTTCGGGCATGACGGCGAATGGCATTGACGCAAAGACGCAGGACGATATTGTTCAGCACATCAGCTCGTTCGCCTTATATGGATTCCCTGAATCTCATGCGGCCAGCTTCGCTCTGATCGCCTATGCATCTGCTTATTTCAAGGTCAAATACCTGGCTGCGTTTACCTGCGCCATACTCAATTGCCAGCCGATGGGCTTTTACATGCCGGCTGTTCTAGTGAAAGACGCACAACGGCACGGACTACGTATAAAACCTATCGATGTTCAACGCTCGCAATGGGCCTGCACCATTGAGCATGAAGAGGATGGGGCACTGTCCTTGCGCCTGGGACTTGGGTATGCAAAAGGATTCAGAAAGCAGACAGCCGAGGCGCTCGTCATAGAACGTGAAGGACACGGCTTATTTCGTTCTGTCGATGATTTTGTGACGCGAATGACGACAATCAACCGCAAAGAACTAACCCTTCTCTCGAGTGTGGGAGCCCTGAATGTTATTGATGGGGTGCAGCATAGGAGGGATGCTCTCTGGCAAGTAGAACGCGCGGGACGGCCGGAAGGTCCCCTGCTTTCGCAGGTATCTGCACTACGAGAGGAAGATCCTTCCTCTCCACTCAACAAGATGACAATAGAAGAGAGGCTGGTGGCAGATTATGCGGGCACCGGCTTAACGGTCGGCCAGCATCCGATGGCTTACCGGCGACAGGAACTCCATCGTCGCAGTATTCTTTCCGCCGAAGAACTCAGACACCATCAACACGGAGATTTCGTAAAGGCTGCAGGTTGCGTCATTGCGCRCCAACGTCCAGGCACAGCACATGGTTTTGTCTTTCTGTCGATGGAAGATGAAACCGGTATCGCCAATGTGATTGTGACACCCGGGCGACCTCCGAGGAGGGTCTAGCCAATGTGGATTGGCAAAAAGAGGTGGAGCATAGCGGGCATATTGCAAAAGCCATGCTGAGCCACCTGATCTCCCGTTATCCGAGTCTCTTTCTTTTGAAGGATGTTCCCTGGTATGTCCCTACAGATGAGGATGTCCCCGAATGAAGCTACTGTCGGCTGATCACCTTCAGCTCCACTTGAGTATTTTTGGGGAACTCCACCGGATGTCCCTGAGAGAGAAACCGGAAGTAAATCGACTTCGCAAAGGCGTACGCTCCGAAACCGGTAGCGACATTGCGGTCGTTAACGGTCAGCGCGACAATGCGCGCAACAACGCCGAAACCATTCGCGGCAACGGTTTGTCTTCCTAACCCATTTCCATCCCGGTCGCGATCATGCCCTGCGACCGCCAGCACCCCCAGTAATGCGGGAGCCAGAAAACGATTCTTGTCGGCCGACGCCTTAACGCCACCCTCATTGTCGATAGAAAGATTGTCCGACTTGGAGCCGTCTACCCCACTAATAACCGCCGAGACGGGCTTTGCTTCCCGGTTGAGCGGCTTCARTGTTTGAAAGACAAAACGCAATTGCCCGTTCCTTCCGAAGCTTCGCGAGTGCTTTGACTGCAGTACCGTCCCATCCAGTGAGTCTCCTTCTGCAAGGATGAGATGCTTTGCGTCATCGAAGACTTGCCATCCAGATCGAGCAACTGAAAATGCACGATCGGCTCATGCAGAGGAGTCAGATCTCCGTCGAGTCTGGCTTGCAGGCGAGTCTTGAAAGCGATAGGAGCGAAGTCCTGAACGGTGCCGGTAACGCGGGTTCCCTCGGGCAGGACCAGCCTTTCGCGTACATAGACCGGCGAAACCAGAAAACCCTCGACAGCAGTTCCACGAGCGAGCGGTATGGTCTTTCGGATCTGGATGCGAAGCGGTACTCCAGCATCGACGGTCGCCCCACTCTCGTCAAGAGCCTGGGCTTTGGCGACCACACACAATAGAGACAACAGTACTGCAGGAAGCAGCGAAAATACTCTCCGCATCATTCGTCGTGGCATCCATTCCGGCCTGGGATAGTCCTGGTGAAGAGACTACCCGGTATTTTGGTTGTTCTCCAACCAAAGTGACGATTGCGGCTTAAGTCTCCATGAAGGTAAGGCGGCGCCAGCATTACAGGCGTGTAAACAAAAGAGCCACATCCCAAACTTGGCCCTTTGTTCTCGTCAGTACTCTCTATTTTATCGCTGCCCCGCAATGGCTTCCACTTCACGCCATTCCGCCTCGCTCAGTTGTACATCTGCAGCTTTCATATTCTCTTCCAGATGTGGGATAGAACTTGTTCCGGGAATTGGCAGAATAACCGGCGAGCGGTGCAGCAGCCATGCGATCGAAAGCTGCGAGAGCGTTATGCCGTGACGCTGTGCAAAGACGTCGAGTTTTCCTCCCGGCTGAGTCAGCTTGCCCGCAGCCACCGGGAACCAAGGAATAAAAGCCAGGCCTTCGTTGTGGCAATACTCCAGCACCGCTTCACTCTTGCGGTCGGCGATGTTGTAGAGATTCTGCACACTGACGATCTCAATAACCTTGCGCGCCTGTTTAATCTGCTCGACCGAAACCTCGCTTAGGCCAACATGACGGATCTTTCCCTGCTCCTGCAGCTTCTTAATCGCGCCCAGCGACTCCTCTACCGGCACCTTTGGATCGATGCGATGGAGCTGCCACAGATCGATCTGCTGCAGCTTCAGGCGCCGCAAGCTCAGCTCGACCTGCTGGACCAGGTACTCCGGCCGTCCAAGCGGTACCCATACATCCGGTCCCGTCCGGGCAAGACCGGATTTGGTCGCGATTACGACGCCCGGCTTGTACGGAGCCAGGGCCTGGCCGATGAGTTCTTCGCTGATGGTGGGCCCATAGCTATCAGCCGTATCGATAAAGTTCACGCCCAGTTCTACCGCCCGACGCAACACCGCCTTCATTGCCTCACGGTCTGCAGGCTCTCCCCACACGCCCTTGCCCACAATGCGCATTGCGCCGTAACCC
>NZ_JBFRCY010000246.1:0-5781 GCF_052113305.1 Terriglobus sp. YAF25 | reverse complement strand
GAACGTACCTGGTGGATCCGGAGCCGTCTGGGCATTCTGGATCAGGCGCATCAGGATCAGGAAGTACAGCAGCAGTACTCCCAGGGCGCCCACAAACCCATGTTCTTCGCAAAAGGCGGCAAAGATGAAGTCGGTATAGGGAATGGGGAGAAAGTCACCCTGCGTCTGCGTTCCCTTCGTCGCGCCTTTGCCCCAAACGCCTCCCGATCCGACAGCGATCAGGGACTGGCGGATCTGGTAGCCGGAGCCCTTCGGATCGTTATCCGGATTGATGAAGTTGGTCAGGCGGGCCTTCTGGTAGGGCTTCAGCAGCTTTCCAGTCCTCCACACACCACCTACCAGCAGCAGAAACCCCAGGATGAGAATGCCTGCCTGCTTGAACCGGATGCCGCCCAGGAACAGACCGCAGATCAGGATCGGCGAATAGGTGAGGGCCGTTCCCAGGTCAGGCTGCTTCAACACCATCAGCATAGGAACGCCTACCAGCAGGAAGGCTTTGCCGATGTCTTTCCACGTCAGGTCGCGGCCGCCCAGGCTCCAGAAATACCGCGCCACCGCCACAACCAGCACCAGCTTGATCCATTCACTCGGCTGAAAGTGGATGCCGCCGGGAAATTTGATCCATCGCTTCGCTCCAAGCACTCTGGTGCCCACCGCCGCCACGGCGACGAGCGCAAAAATACTGGTGCCATAGGCCCAGGGAACAATCTCCAGCAACTGGTGATAGTCGATCAGCGAGACGATGAACATCAGCACCAGGCCCACGGCGAGGTACTCGAGCTGCTTCTTCTCAAAGCCGTGGAATTTGGTGTGGAGAGTCGCCGAATAGATCTCAAAGACCGAGATCACGCTCAGCAGGAGCACGAAGCCGAGCAGAACCCAGTCAAAGTCACGGAACGAAGAAAAACGGCGCATGGATCAGGCAATTTCAGTGTAACGGTATCCAGCAGTGGCAACATGAAGGCAATGAACGGCCCCCACACTAGTTGGTAACAGGCTGTTCTTTCTTTGCAGCATTCTCCAGCGGTGTAGCCGATTTCGGAGCTTCGGCAACCTTCATCAGGTTCCCAGCCTTCTTCCGCTGTTTTTCCACGAAGGTGTTCACAACCTGCGCACCCAGTTTGGCGGCGTTGGCGCCCCAATCGCCGTTCTCCCACAGAACGGCAACCACGACGTCCGGGTTCCGCCGCGGCGTCATTCCCACAAACCACGCATTGGGAACCGTCTTGTGGCCGCCACCGCTCCTGGCGAGAGCCGCGTGGCTCATCACCTGCGCAGTACCCGTCTTCCCGGCAAAGTCCACGCCTTCCAGATGCGACGCGGCGGCTGTCCCGGAATTCAAGGTCTCGGCCATGGCGTCGGTGATGATCTGCCAGTTCTCAGTCTTGAGACTGACCTGTTTATCGCCGCCGCCTGGATAAGTATCCAGAATCGCCTGTTGATACTGCTGCGAAATCTGGCCCTCCAGAATGACATGTGGCCGCTTCAGAGCTCCGCCGGAGGCAAGGCCGCTCAACGCCCGCGCAAGCTGAATGGGTGAGGCCTGAACAGCGCCCTGGCCGATGCCAACCGAGATCACTTCTCCGGCGTACCACTTGTCGTGGAAGTTCTTCAGCTTCCATGCCGTTGATGGCATGGTGCCCGTAGCCTCATCCGGAAGATCGATGCCCGTTTTCTGGCTGATACCGACTGCGGTCGCATACTTCGCAATCGTATCGATCTGCAGCCGCTCCGCCAGTGTGTAGTAGAAGGTATCGCAGCTCCAGGGAATGGCATGGTAGATGTCCACACCACCGTGGTGCTTATCGCAGGCAAAGAAGTGGCCGAAGAAGGTTCCGCCCCCGGCACAGTTCACGTGCATGTCCTGGGCGACTCCCTCTTCCAGACCTGCATAAGACATGATGATCTTGAAAGTGGACCCCGGCGCGAGCTGTGCCTGGATGGTCTTGTTCATCATCGGGTGGTCGGGGTCGTTCAGGATCTTGTTCCAGTATTCCTTCGTCAGCCGCACCGCAAACTGATTCGGGTCATAAGTGGGGCGGGAGACCATGGCGAGGATCTCGCCCGTATGGGGATCCATAGCGACAATGGCTCCGGTTTTACCTTCCAYCGCCTTCTCTGCCGCCATCTGCACGTCCAGATCGATGCTCAGCCTGAGGTCCTTGCCGGGGACAGGATCTTGCTGGCCGAGCTGGCCGACCTCGCGGCCGCGGCTATCGACCACTACGTCGCGCGATCCGTCCGTACCGCGCAGCACCGCGTCATAGGTCGCTTCCACGCCCGACTTCCCGACCACGTCACCGGCCTGATAGAAGGCATACTTTTCTTTGTTAAGGTCGTTTTCGCTGATCTCACCCACATACCCGATCAGGTGCGCGGCGAAGCCTCCATTGGGATAGAGGCGGCGCTGTTCGTCCAGGGTCTCCAGCTCCGGCAACTCATTCCGGTGCGCCTCAATAAACGCAACCTCGTCCGGTGAAAGATCCTGCTTGAGCGGAATCGGCTGATACTTCGGGGCAAACTGATAGCGGCGCAGCACATACTGGATCTGGTCAACAGTCATGTGCAGACCTTGGGCGATCATGGGAAGGTCGGCGTCCCAGTCACGGGCTGGCTCGCGCAGCAGGTAGCAGGAGATGGAGGCATAGTTGTCCACCAGCAGGCGGCCTTCGCGATCAAAGATTTTGCCCCGCGGCGCCATGATGGGAACCTTGCGGACACGGTTCTGTTCGGCCAGCACGCGGTAGTTATCCGCGCTGACCACCTGCAGCCGCCACAGCCCGGCGAGCAGCACCACCAGAAGCAGGGCGACGACATACTGCACCGAGTTCAGCTTCAGCGGGGAGACTTTCTCCTCGCGGGCTGTTAGCTTCTCCTCCTCTATCATCGCTTCCGCTCTCCAAATCTCTATCTCTTCCTACTAGAGCATTTTCCCTGTTGCTGGGTAGCCCGAAAATGACGTGCAGCGGCGTTTTCATTGGGGGAAAACGCCCATAGATGCGGTAGCCCTACTCTACTACTACAGGGAAAATACTCTATGCGCGCTGTTTCGCGTAGTCCAAAAGGAAAAACAGCGGGATCGCCACCACCGTATTCACTCCTGCACGCAACAACTCATGCAGCCAGCGCGTCTGCACATTCGCGTCCTGCAACAGCCACTGATAGATGCCCAGCAACATCAGGCTCTGCAGCAGGCAGAAGCTGAAGTTCATCACGACGCGTGTTGCCAGCGCATCCACATCTACGCGCAGGCTGATCGACGCCGCCACATATCCCACCACAGCCTTGACCATGCCGTTGATACCGATCGGCTGGTTCAGCAGCAGATCCTGCAACACGCCAACCAGAGCCCCCGTCATCACGCCGGAGATCGGACTACGCCGCGCTACCGCGAAAAAGATCACCACCACCAGCGGCAGGTCCAGAATCATCAACCAGGGCGCCAGCTTCGGCAGATACGCGCCGGCAAACACGGCAACCAGCGGCACCAGAAGACTGACCGCAGGATGGAAGACGTGCTCATCCATCTCCCGGCGGGAGCTGTACATCCTTCCCAGGGCGGCCATCAGTGCTGGTCACCGCCTGCTTCTGTAGACGGAGCAGGGGCCGCATTGTCATGACGCGCACCCGGCGTCAGCGTTGCAGCCGACGGCGTGGCCCCAGGACTGTACGTGTCCTGCCGGATAGCCGGCGTGGGCCGTGGCAGCGGAGCTTCCTTCGCACTCTTTGCCTCTTCGTCGGGAGCCTCGGGCTTCAACTGGGGCAGATGCTCTCCGCGCGCTCCGGTCTCCGGCTCATTCTCCGTGGTAGCTACCTGCTCCGGAGCGGCCGGACCCTTCTCCAGGACTACCAGGACCTCTTCAAGCCGCGCGAGGTTCGCAGTGGGCTTCACCGTCACCAGCGCATAGTTGCGATCCTGGCCAATGCTTTCCACCACGCCGGCCTTCAGGCCGCGGGGAAAGACCTGGTCGCCGCCGCTGGTCAGCACAGGTTCACCCGGCTTGATGCGGCTGTCAGGCAGCACATCCAGAATGCGGAGCCGTCCATCGGTCGTACCGCGAAGCACACCGCGGATTCGCGTTGTCTCCAGAACCACGCCCGCTCCCGAGGTGGTGTCACTGATAAGCAGGACCTGCGCCGAGTGCTGAAAGACGTCACGCAGTTTGCCCACGATGCCATCCGGCGTAATTACCGCCATATCCGGCTTCAGGCCGTTTGCGATGCCCTTGTCGATATACAGCACGCGCGACTGCTCGCTCCCGCTGGTGCCAATTACCTGCGCTGCAACGGTCTTGGCGATGTACTGCTGCTTGAATTCGAGCAATGCCTGCAGCCGCTGTCCCTGGCGGGCATCCTCCGCCATGGCGGCCTGGTACAGCCGCATGCGGTTCAGATCGTTCTTCAATTGCTCGTTCTGCCGGCGGACATCCCGCAAGTCGATGTAGTTGTGCCAGGTCCCACGAATACCCTGGCCGGTCGCACGGAACAGGCGCTCGAAGGGAGAGACCAGGGCCACTGCCCAGTACCGGAAGACACGGATATGCTTCCCGTCCTCGCGCGAGCCATAGTCGGGCCGCCGCACCTGCACTGCCAGGCCGATGGTGAACACCACCAGCACGGCAATCAGTACGAGAGCATTTCTATACCTGGCAAAGAACCCATCCATGACGTGAGATCCCAGCCCGCGAGGGGCCGTCCTCTTGACCTCGACTAAAGCATTTTTCCTGCAGGTGTAGTGTAGGGCTTCTGCATCTATGGGCGTTTTCCTCAATGAAAACGCCGCCGAACGCCCCCTCACGGGATACCCAGCAACAGGGAAAATGCTTCTAGTCGATAGAAATTTTACGAAGCAGCTTGAAGTCCGAGAGCATCTTTCCGGTGCCCAGAACCACGGACGCCAGCGGGTCGTCGGCGATCGAGACCGGCAGTCCCGTTTCCTCGCGAATCCGCTTGTCCAGGTTCTTGATCAATGCTCCGCCACCGGTCAGCACGATACCGCGGTCGCTGATGTCGGCAGACAGCTCCGGCGGCGTACGTTCCAGCGCCACGCGGATAGCGTTCATGATGGTGGCGATCGATTCGCCCAGTGCTTCGCGAATCTCCGAATCATCGATCGAAATGGTCTTCGGAACGCCTTCGATCAGGTTGCGGCCCTTGATCTCCATCGTCAGCGGTTTGTCCAGCGGATACGCCGAGCCGACCTCCATCTTGATCTGCTCCGCGGTACGCTCGCCGATCAGCAGGTTGTACTTGCGCTTGAGGTAGTTCATCACCGACTCGTCCATCTGGTTGCCGGCCATGCGGACCGAGCGCGAGTAGACGATACCGGCCAGCGAGATCACCGCGATATCCGTGGTTCCGCCGCCGATGTCCACAACCATGTTGCCGCCTGGCTCAGTGATCGGCAAACCTGCACCGATCGCGGCCACCATCGCCTGCTCGACCAGGTAGACTTCGCTCGCCTTGGCGCGATAGGCGGAGTCCTCAACAGCGCGCTTTTCCACTTGAGTGATCTCAGAGGGCACACCGATGATGATGCGCGGATGCACCATGCGCTTGCGGTTATGCGCCTTCTGGATGAAGTAGTTCAGCATCTTCTCCGTCACCTTGAAATCGGCGATGACGCCGTCTTTCATCGGCTTGATGGCAACAATGTTGCCCGGAGTACGGCCAAGCATCTCCTTGGCCTCTTTTCCCACAGCCTCGACCTCGCCCGTCGACTTATTGATCGCGACGATGGAGGGCTCATTGACAACGATTCCCTTCCCGTGGGCATAGACC
>NZ_JBFRCY010000245.1:0-12284 GCF_052113305.1 Terriglobus sp. YAF25 | reverse complement strand
GCCACGATCTCATCGCTCAGAACTTCAGGATCTCCCAGACAAGGCATGCTGGCGTCGAGATGAATCTTGGTGAACCCCGCGCGCGCGTACTGATCGACCATTCGGCACGCCCGTTTCATGGCTTCGACCGCATTGAGCGAACTCCAGGGATTTGGCCCCAAGTGATCTCCGCCAAAGTACAGCCGCTCGACAGGGACGCCGACGCCTTCTGCGATCTCTCCGACAAAGCTTCGAAAATCCGAGGGCTGCATGCCGGTGTAGCCACCATCCTGATTGACTTGGTTGGAGGTAGCCTCGACCAGCAGGGAAGTCCCGTCCTCAAGAGCCTGCAAAGCCGCAGCTTCAATCACCCATGGATGGGCGGAGCAGACAGCGTAGATGCCAGCATGTCTTCGCTCGGCAAGCAGTTGCTTTTGCAGCACAACACTCATAGGGCGCCCCCGGGCGTATCTGAGATAAAAGGCCGTAGGAGATGCTTTGTCATATTTGGTCGCATGTTTGTCTTGTTCGCAATTCGAAAGAATTCGAAATAAAAAGTAAACTATATTAACTATAAACGCAAGTGGGAGAGTCATGAATCACAGCTTTGATGTCGGTATCGCAGGGGAACTCAATCTGGACCTAATTCTGTACGGTCTGCCACAGACGATGCAGACCGAGCGCGAGTTGCTGGCGAGCGACTTCAGCATGACTCTGGGAAGCTCATCGGCGATCGTTGCGCATAACCTTGCGGCCCTGGGAATGCAAGTCAGTTTTCAAAGCGTGATCGGCGATGACGACCTCGGCACTGCCGCGGAAAGATATCTCGCTGATCGTGGTGTGGATGTCACCGGCGTGAAGAAGCTGCCAGGACGCAAGACCGGTGTGACGGTGCTTCTGCCCCACGACGGAGAACGCCATATCCTCACCTACCTGGGTACGATCGCGGATCTTGCACTGGCAGATGTCGATGTGTCTCACCTCTGTTCGGCACGTCACTTTCACCTGTCGTCGCTGTATCTGCAGAGCAAGCTTCATGCAGGCTTACCCGCGTTCCTGGCCGGCTTGAAACGTAACGGGATGACGATCTCGCTCGATCCAAACGATGATCCCGCCGATGTCTGGGGATCGCCATTGATGGAAGTGCTCCCCTTCGTTGACATCTTTATGCCRAATGCGTCGGAGCTGTGCCGCATGACGAAGTCCGAGGATGTCACGGGCGCTTTGGAGCAGATACAACCCCATGTTGCAACCATCGTATTGAAGCGTGGATCGCTTGGAGCTCTGGTTGTGACCGAGGGCACGTCGTACGAGTCAGCGCCGGTAAAACTCGCGAAGATTGTGGACACGGTGGGGGCAGGAGACAGCTTCAACGCAGGTTTTCTGGCGGCGTTCCTCTCTGGTCGTGATGTGGCCACGGCGGCGCGTTGCGGAAACCTCTCCGGTGCATTGTCTACACAAGGACGCGGGGGAATTGAGGCCTTTGTCCGCGCTGAGATTCGCGATCCGTTTTTGCAGGCCTACGACCCCGAAGGGCTGTTGAATTTCGCCCGTTAATTTTCGTTTGACGCCTAGGCTAGTTTTATATATACCTAAAACGAAATAAAACGAAATAAATTGTGCTATCGTATCCGACTCGATACGAGGTCAAGCGGGAGCGTCTCCAATATGGGTGTGATTGAGCTGGACAAGTTTTTAAACGTGTTCACGGCACTGGAGACGGGCGATCTGCCCATGAACGCGCTGAAGCTTCTGTTGTCCGGTGCCAGGTGAACTCCCCCGCTGGGTTCGCAGCCCCCGCACGACAATCGATTCGTTGGTACATCTGCCTCCTCCTCTTCGCCTCGACGGTCATCAACTATCTCGATCGGCAGACACTGTCTCTGCTCGCTCCCTTTCTGAAAGAGACGTATCGCTGGCGCAACAGCGACTATGCCAATCTCGTGATCGGCTTTCGCGTCGCCTATGGCATCGGCCAACTGCTCTGCGGACGATGGATCGATCGCTTCGGTACACGGCGGTCGATCACCTTCAGCGTCAGCTTTTATTCCATCGTGTCGATTGTGACTCCACTTGCGAGCAGCCTGCTTGGGTTCCTGGGCTTCCGCTTCATGCTGGGCTTGGGGGAGTCGGCCAACTGGCCTGCTGCGACGAAAGCTGTGTCCGAATGGTTCCCAGCGAGCGAGCGTGGCCTGGCGACAGCCTTCTTTGACAGCGGGTCGTCAGTTGGTGGAGCGATCACGCCGTTTCTGGTCTTCTTCATCTATACACACTGGGGGTGGCGGCCGGCGTTTATCGTCCCTGGTGTGCTCGGACTGTTGTGGCTGATCTTATGGAGACGGTTTTACTACCCTCCCCAGGAGCATCCATCGATTTCCAAGCACGAGTTGGAGATGCTGCGTGCGGACAAAGCGATCTCGGGCTCGTCGAACACAGCAAAGCCCACGACCGTGTGGGAATTGCTCAAGTTCCCGCAGACCTGGGGCACGATTGCGGCACGAGCCCTGACCGATCCCGTATGGTTCTTCGTCGCGGACTGGTTCCCGATTTATCTTGTGGCAAAAGGCATCGATCTGCGTAACGGCCTGCTTTCAGTGTGGGTGCCATTCATCGCGGCAGATGCGGGCAACTTCACAGGAGGCGCCGTCTCTGGATGGCTGATTCGCCGGGGCTGGCGTGTTGGTGCGGCGCGCAGAGCCATCGCCTTGGCTGGCGGCCTCGGCACTATGCTGCTCATCCCTACCGTACTCACAACAAACCTGTTTCTGCTCACGGTCCTGTTCGCCGGCGCGACCTTTTCCTATGCCTGCTTCAGCACGATTGCGAACGTGCTTCCATCAGACCTGAACCAGCCCAGCTCGGTGGCTACCGTCAGCGGGATGAGCGGAGCCGTAGCGGCGCTGCTCACAGTGATAGCGATGAAGGCCGTCGGCTATTTCTCCGACTCCAGAAAAGGAATGGGCACGCATGCCTTCGATCCGATCATGATCGCAAGTGGATGCATACCCGTGCTGGGGATGATTTTGGTGATGATCCTCGTCCGCAACACGCGTGCTACGGACGAGGGAAAGGTATTACGCATCTGAACCTTTGCCTTAACGGCTGAAAGTTTCGATGGCTTCCGTGGAGAGCTTCGCCGCAGACTCGGGCTCAAGATACAGCGTAGCGTTGGCGTGTTCGCGAAGGATCGATGCTGGATGCAGCGGGCTCACGTCGCCTTCCAGGCAGTCTTTCACAGCCTGTGCTTTGCGCGCATCGGGAACGACGGCGATGATGTTGGTCGAAGCCATGATCTGCCGCACGGTCATCGAGATCGCACGATGCGGCACATCATCCAGCGTTGGGAACCAGCCTTCACCGAACTGCTGCTGACGGCACGGTTCATCAAGCGTTACAACCACGTACGCGTCCGTGTTGATGAAGTCTGCGGGGGGATCATTGAACGCGATGTGACCGTTTTCTCCGATCCCGACAAACGCTATGTCGATAGGAGCGCTCTGGATGGCTGCACCAACCTCAGCCATTACCTCGTCGGTGGGACGGGTTCCGTCGATCAGATGATATTTGTGGATACCAGCTTTCTCGATTAAACGGGCGCGCAAGTAACGTCGAAAGCTCGCGGGATGTTTTTCGCTTATGCCGATGTATTCATCCAGATGGAATAGCTCCACCTTGTCCCAGTCGATGCCGGGCAGGCTCGTCAGCTGTTCCAGAAACTCCAGTTGCGAGGCTCCCGTCGCCGCGATGAGGCGCACGTGCCCCTTTTCGCGAATCGTCGTCGTCAGCAGTCCCTTGGCGTGTTGGGCGGCAGCCTCTGCGAGTGCCGCTTTCGATGAATACACCGCAAGTTTCATTTATGTTTCCTCTTTTGTTACTATAAAACGAAAACAAAGCAAAGCAATACGAAAGATAAAGAAGGATAAAGGTCGGCAGCTTATGGCGAAACGACAGGGGATTCTTCTCACATTGGCGACGCTTTTGCTTCTGCCGGGATACTCCTGGGGACAAACCGCCCCAGCGAAGGATCACTCCAGCGATCCCGACTGGTTGGCGCAGCACAATAGCCTGGTGAAGGAGGCACAGGATCACCCTGAAACGCAGCTCCTGCTGATCGGTGACTCCATCACGGAGAACTATCACGTGGCCAGAAAGCCCGATGAGGACTTCTTGCCCATTTGGGAGAAGTTCTATGCCCCCAGGAGGGCGCTGAACCTGGGTGTGAGTGGCGACACGACGGCCGATGTCACGTGGAGACTGGACCACGACGAGGTCAAAGGCTTGCATCCGAAGGTTGCGCTGGTGCTTATCGGCACGAATAACACGCTTCATGGACAGACTGCCGCCCAGACCGAAACAGGCATTGATACGATGATCGGGACCCTCGAAGAGCACTGGCGAAGCTGATGGGCGATACGCCCCGCATGGATTTAGATGCAATGACGGAGATAAACACGGCGAAAATCCCTGTGCCGCGTCTCGAGCAGGACGGCTATGACTGGTATGCAAGACACCATGCGGAGTTGGAAACGCACAAGTCCATCAAGCCGGAGGTGGTCATGATAGGCGACTCCATCACGCACTTCTGGGGCGGCATGCCTGCGGGCAACATCACCAGCGGCCCCACGGCGTGGAAGAGCCTTTTTGGAGATGTGCCGGTCATCAACATGGGCTTCGGTTGGGACCGTACACAGAATGTGCTCTGGCGTATCCGGCAGGGCGAATTCGACGGTCTTACACCGAAGTGGGTGGTGCTGAATATAGGCACCAATAACCTGACCGGATCAAAGAACGCACGTGCCAACAGGCCCGAAGAGGTGGTAGAAGGCATCACATCGATCGTCAAGGAGCTCCATGAACGGTCACCTGCCAGCCACATCGTAGTGATGGCGATCTTTCCTCGAAGCTCGAAACGCGACGCCGATCTGAGCAAAAACATTATGGAGACGAACAAGCTTTCGCGGCAGAGGTTCGGTACAGATGCGTCCGTAATCTATCTCGATATCGGCGAACAATTCTTAGCACCGGACGGCTCCCTTCCAAAGTCGATCATGCCGGATGGCACGCATCCCAGCGACGCGGGTTATCAGATCTGGGCGAATGCGTTGATTAAGCTCGGCGTCGGGCGATAAATAGTGGCCGACGACCTGGTGTCGATCTCTATACAGAAAGCCCATGCCATCGGCGAACCGAAAGCGTAGCGGTTACAGGGGCAGGCACGGTCACCGATGTCATTGTTCGATCGCCTCTAACGCATGGTTGCGTCCTTGCGTGCCATGTAGCCGTAGGAAGGGTCCGATCCATGGCGTTACTCGATATCCATGACGCAACGGAAGCCGACGCTTCCGGAGCGGTCCTCGCTCGGAGCCATCAGAAGAAACTTTCCATGTAGTTCGTTCTGATACGCCTGCGGAAAGTACCACTCCGAACCCTGCGGCTGGAAGTAGCTGCCACCGCGAAGCACAGCGGCACGCGTATGTTCGTCCTGGTATTCGTCAGTCCACTGCCACACATTCCCGGTCATGTCCTCGACACCGAATGGGCTCGCGCCCTGCGGATGGGCGCCCACCCGATCGGGTTCGGTGAGAGTTCTTCCCTTGACCGGCGTTGGGACAGCCGCATCGTGCCAGGTTTCACCCCATGGATAGCGGCGTCCGTCCAAGCCCTGCGCAGCGTACTGCCACTCCCACTCATGCGGAAGCCGTTTGCCGGCCCAAGTGGCATAAGCACGCGCATCTTCCAGCGAGACCCATGTCACAGGCCTGTCCGCCCAACCATCCGGGTACTTTTTCTGTTTCCAATCGCGCAGGAAGTTCGTCGTATCCGAGGGTTGGTAGCTTGTGGCATCGAGAAAGGTTTTGAACTGAGCGTTTGTAACCGGATAAGTGTCCATCCAGAACGACTTCATCTGCATAAAGTGATCATGATGACGGCGCGGCGATTCTTCCCACGGATATTGAAAATCAACGCCGACATCATCGTTGCCTTCAATCTCCACGCCACTGACGCGAAACCGGTACAACCCCGCCGGGATCTTCTTCATGCCTTCTGGAAAAGCCATCGGAGCCAACGCAGGTGCTGTGTCTATGAGTTTCTGTGGCAAAAACGTCCACTCCGGACTAAAGCTTTCGAGCGGTCTTTGGGTCATCTCCCGCATAGTCGCGAGTAGCGTCTGCTCTTTCGCCGTCAGCGCTCTTGTCACCTGCAGCACCGCACCATAACCATGCGGCTCGATTTCTAGACTCAGCAGCGCATCTTTGCCATGCATGCGCGGCGTCAACTCGGTGCCGTGATAGACATCGTAAAACTTCGCTCCGGCGGGCGCGTTCGTTACGTTTAACACGTTTTCGCGCATAGCATAGCCGCTCCGGTTGACGAGCGTCCACAGTGCATCGTCGTTGAGAGGCCAGAAGCTAGCGAAGAGACCCCGCGTCTCAGTGGGGTAGTAAGGCTGCCAGCCCTGGCTAACGAGGAACGGCGCAAGCGCACGCTCCATCGTCGCAAGGCGCCGAACCGTCTCTGCATCGCGTGGCGTAAGACCGTTCCAGATCCCCCAGACGTTCTCCCAGCTCTCAAACCCCACACCGTTGAAGAAAGCGGCCTGCAGGTTATCGGTCTTTTTGCGGCTCCAGCGTACGCTCACGTTAACCATCGTGCGCGGCTCGAGCCACTTGTACCGGCTGACCTCCGGAGCGTACGGATAGCGCCAGTACCCCCAAGACATCGTGTTCCAAGTCAGCATGTCGTCGGCCGTGAGCATGTTCTCCGGCTCAAGCGCGAGGGGATGGCCGATCTTCATCGTGGCATCGTGGAAGGCCCTCGGCATCCCCTCCAACGTGTCGCCGTTCACTCCATCTGCGCCAACCGCCTTCAATAACTCAGCTGTGGCCGTCCAGTTAGGCTTACCCTCATCTCTCGTGCCCTGATCCCAGACCATAACAGGGAAAAAAACCTTCACACTGCGCTGATGGAACTCATCCACCATCTTCTTCACGCCTGTGATGCCCCCTGGCATATCGCGAAGCATGTCGTACTGGTTGCGGTCATCAATGCCGATGTTGGGATAGCTCTGCCAGATAAGCACCGCGTCGACGCCGCCGTAACGCTTGACCAGATCATCGAGGTAGCGATCGACAGTGTATTTACCGCTCTGGATGTCAAAGAAATAGCGGTCTTCGATCATCATTTGCGGCTGAATAAAACTGGACTGTGTCCACTTCAAGGCTGGCAACTCATAAAGGCTACTGTCATACCCCATGCGGATATGCCGGTCAGCACGCCAGGCCTTCAGGTCGGCGAGCCAGACTCGATAATCTGCAGCGGTACAGGCTTCCTTGGTCTCATCTGTGCATGCAGGCGCGGTGATGCCTTCGTTAGTCAGATGGAAATGGTCTTGCGCAGGAACCCCGGCTGCGAAACAGAATGCCCCGATTGCCATTGCTCTCCGCGTTGCTCGCCCCAATGTTCCTCCATTCATCACACGCAACCTCCGCCAATATTACAGAAGCTCGGGACCGGCCGCGTCCTAACCAGCCCGGATCGCGGGTCACTGCGTCAGTACGTCACAGCGCGAGATGCTCGGCTGCTTCTTACGAGGAAGAGCCAGCCAAACACCAAACGTCGAAGCAAGTCCGAAAGACTCACTCTTGCGATGGAGCCTCCGCCATCCATGCCTCGGCATCGGCGCCAGCGGCGACGCGAAGCGGTGAAGACGGGTCAGTGGCAACCTTCCGGATCGCTTCACATACATCGCTTGAGTATGTCACTTGGCCGGACGTGTCTCGCAGGCCGGCGATGACCTTCTCGATCATCGGCGCATAGTCGGGGTTGTCGAGGCCGCGCAGATGCGGGAAGGCGTTGGCGCCGAACTTCGTCTCCGGAGCGCGTCCCGGCAGCACCAGGTGTACGCGCACTCCGAAGGGCTTCATCTCGAGCGCCAGGGTCTCGGTAAAGGCATTCACCGCGGCCTTGCTGGCGCGATACAGGCCAATAAGCGGAAGGGGCCTGAGCGTTACCGACGAGGTGACGTTGATGATGACGCCCGACCGACGTTCGCGGAAGGAAGGCAGAATGGCCTGCATCATCGCGAGCGTGCCCAGCGTGTTGGTCTCAAACAGGGTACGCACCGTGTCGAGGTCCACCAACTCGACTGGCGAAGGGACGCCGAAGGCGGGCATGGCGCATGGCACTCGCAAAGCGGCTCTTACGCGGAAGTGATCTCGCTATAGAGCAGGTTGCAGAGAACGTGGGTTATAGCTCGGCCAGTACCTTCACCGTCGCTTTTGTTCGCCACATCGGCATGCCTCCGGCGCGCYACGCACCCAAAGAGAAGAACGCAACCGCTCCGCTGAAATCGCTGAGGACGTCCTTCCGTAGCGTAGACGCTCCACGACCAACGAAAGCCGTTCACCGGCCAAGGGTAGAAGAGCGTTTCTGCAAGGATGAACTGGAACGGGCTCATGATCGAGAAGGCACTTTCTAAGCACCTTCCCACCCGTCAGTGAGATTTAGGAGCGCCTGCATGTAGTTAATTCGCATGTGGCTGCTACAAACGCTTAACTAGCCCTTTGTTGAATGCTGCCGCAGACGAGAAACCTTCTTCGGAGAGTGGGGACCGCGCACCTGTGATGCCTGAATCTCGTGTGCACGGATGATTGACGTAATCAAACCAGGAAATCGTCCGTCTACTTCCTTACATCTGGAATAGTTGATGATTTCCGTTCCTCTCCGCTCGCTTCGAATCAATCCTGACTCTCGCAGAACCTTGAAGTGATGTGAAAGAGTCGATTTGGGAATCTGCTTCTCGCCTACGGTCAGGAAGGTAGAGCAATTTTCCGGAGAATGCGCCTTCTCGATGTCGGCGAAAATTTCCACCCGCACGGGATCGCTCAAAGCGTGCAAAACCGATTCGAGCGGCACATCACTAATCTCAGGGTGCACAAGTGGGCGCATGGTTGAAACTCAATCTTAATCTCTCTTTTAGTTCCGATGTTCCGAACTATTGAATCTTTCCCGTCGTGACGCCCATCGAAGTGTTGCGAGGGCGGAGAACCGCCGCTTGCAAAGGAGTTGAAAATGGGCAAACTTGATGGCAAGGTCGCTGTGATCACCGCGGGCAGTTCAGGCATGGCGCTGGCCACCGCAAAGCTGTATGTGAAAGAAGGCGCGTATGTCTTTATCACGGGCCGTAACCAGGAGCGGCTCGATGCAGCAGTGAAGGAGATCGGCCGTAACGTCACCGGCATCCAGGCCGATTCATCGAAGCTGGCTGACCTGGACAAGCTCTTCGAGATCGTGAAGAAAGAAAAGGGCAAGATCGACGTCTTGTTCGCCAGCGCTGGCGTGGGAGAGTTCAAGACGCTTGAAGAGGTGGACGAAGCACACTACGACTGGACATTCAACACCAACGTACGCGGCACGCTCTTCACTGTACAAAAGGCAGTTCCGCTGCTCACCGATGGTGCCTCTGTCCTTCTGAACGGATCGATCGCGAACGTCAAGGCTATACCGAGGTTCAGCGTCTACGCGGGCAGCAAGGCAGCTATTCGGGCGTTCGTCCGCACCTGGTTAATGGAGTACAAGGAGCGTCGCATTCGCTTCAATGTACTAAGTCCCGGTTCTATCGACACCCCTGCTCTCACACCTCTCGGAGACGCCAACTTCATCAAGGGACTAGCGGCGATGATCCCTCGCGGAACGCTGGGGACTCCGGAGGAGATCGCAACTGCTGCGCTCTTTCTCGGTTCCGACGATTCATCCTTTGTGAATGGAGTTGAACTTTTCGTCGACGGTGGTACTGTCGCCATCTGATGGGTAGATCGCGAGGCGACAGCTGCGGCTTTGGCCCCTGTCGCCTCTCTTTCGCCTCCGCCCCTGCCCGACGATCTGCGACTGCATCGGTCCCAAGCCGCTGGCTAGTCGCTTGAGCGCTATCGGTGACGAAGACGGCGTTTGTTGGGATTGGAGTAATCTCCTGAGGGTGTAGAACGAGAAAAACGGCATTGGATGAAATCCAGCTGCTCCGTTATTCGGTCGGGCGCCTGAGACGGCGGTCCTACGGCTCCTCAATCGTTGAAGTTCAAAGGTAGCCTCCTATGTCTTTCCCGCGTCTTTTCGAATTCATCCGTCTGTTCGCCCTGCTCTGTCTCACGTCCATCGTTGCGGCAGCCCAGAACAACGTTGCTCCATCGCCTCCCGGCGCACCAACGATTCCATGCGATCCCTCTGGCGCTCCCGACTTCGCCAGCCTGCGCGTCTTCAACGGCACTGCCCCGGTCCCTAGGGTGTATGACTGCGGCAGCCACGGCAACTCAGCCGGGGTCTGCTTCACCCAGCTCCTCGACCTCGCCAGACCTGAGGATTACCAGGGCGATCTGATCGCTCCCGGCGCGACACAAGGCGCCTGGACCTGCGCGATGGTGGGCGGCTGGTCCGGCTGGATTCCAACCAATCGCCTGGCTCCCGTTCCCGCAACTCCCGCCATCACTACGCAACAGTGGCTCGGCACTTGGATCAACACCCATGTCGGTACGAGCCGTGACCGACTGGTTCTCACTCGCAGCGCGGCCGGCCAGGGCAGGATCCACGTCGCGGGTAAGGCGTACTTTACCAACGCCGCCCACAATGTGAATTTCGGAGGCGTCAGTGGAGAAGCTCTCGCCATGGGGCCTTTCCTGCACATCCTCGATCACGGCGAGAACGACGCTTGCGTACTTGATCTGAAGTACAACGTCTCGAGCGATACTTTTCGTGCCGTCGACAATCAACAGTGTGGCGGATTTAACGTCAGCTTCAATGGAGTCTGGCGCCGCGCTTCCAATCGAAGCCGCCAAAGCAAATCTCTTGATACCGTGAAGCGATGATTGTGTGTCGTGTCGTTTTCTTGAGAAGAAACTACCATGACATCGAGAGTCGCTCTACACCTTCAAGAGATTTGCTCCTATCTGCTGTTCAAGCGCATGATGCGCCTGGTTCTTGAAAGCCATTTTCAAAACGAAGACGTAATCGAAGTTCCTCTAGATGCCAGACACCGCGAGCACATTCGTCCTCATATGTCGGCGGGACTGATCGTGGCCTTCTAATCCACGTTTGAGGTATTCCCCAGGATTAGCTCCAACTACTCGCTTAAACGCCTTACTGAACGCAGCATCAGATTCGTAGCCGACCGACCGAGCTACGTCTATGAGCTTCTTGTCACGCTGTTCGAGTAAGTGCATCGCCTTCTGCATCCGCCACTCGGTTACATATTCCAGAGGTGTTTGCCCCAGCAGGTCTTTGAAGCGCACTGCGAACGCGGAGCGAGACACACCCGCTGCTTCGGACAGAGATTCGACTGTCCATGGCGCACCCACACGATTGTGAAAGGCAGTCAGGGCAGCGCCGATTTGAGGGTCGAAGACAGCACGAAGCCATCCCTGGTTGCGTTCCGGTTCCGACGCGATATATGCCCGGAGTACCTGGATAAATAGAACCTCGGCCAGGCGCGTCGCGACGATTTCAGACCCCGGCACCTGGTCTGCCATCTCTGACGCCAGCGCCTGCATGGTGTTGTGAAGAGCAAACGTGCGTGCCTGATCGGCCCTGATCAGAATGAAGCTAGGCAATAACTGAGTGATCGGTTTCAAACTGGCGCGGTCGAAACTAAGAGACCCACAGACGATGGTCGTCGGTGCGCCGCCCCCTCCACAATGAGCGACGTTGCTTTTAGCCTTGGCCGCGATCTCACGGAAACTCGATTTTGGAGATGTTCGAGGGTTATCGCGCATGACGATCGAAGTGTCACGGTCCAGCAACATGCAATCACCACCGGTGAGGGGAATCGCCTCCGCAATGCCTTCGACGTTGAGCCAGCAATTGCCGCGCGACAGCATGGCGAAGTGCGCCAAATCTGTCGGTGAACTCTTCTTGCCGGCATTCGGCGCTTTGTCTTCGGTCTCCGCCCCTCCCCCTCTAAGGCCCCACGGAGCGGTGGCTTCGAGCCTGTGCTGACCGAAGGCGGTTACGTGCAATGTTCGGAAAACATCTGTTATGGGGTCCAATTCAGCCTCCCTGTTTGGACGAATAGACAAAAGCTTTGGACTCCTGAGCAGTTCTCGTCCACCACAAGAGGAATCTACTCCTGTGTATCGGATGTTACACGGCACGCAAAGGAGCAAGTATGGGAAAGCTTGAAGGAAAAGTTGCAGTTATCACGGGTGGATCGAGCGGTCTGGCGCTGGAGAGCGCCAAGCGCTTCGTTGAGGAGGGTGCTTACGTTTTCATCACGGGCCGCAGGCAGGAGGCGCTGGATGAGGCCGTCAAGCTGATTG